>JAUSPW010000530.1 GCA_030652635.1 Pseudohongiella sp.
AGACGAAAGCTGGTTGATCTCTGAGCTCAATAGCACGGCGGCAAGCATTAAAAAGCTTTCTATGCGCTTATTGGCATTGGGCAGCGCTGTTCACGGTAACAGCGATGGCCCACTGGTGTGCACCTGCCATCAGGTGAGGCAGGCGGTCATTCAAAAAGCGATAAGCACCGGTTGCTGCAGTGTGGAAGCAATAGGGCAGTGCACACGCGCTGGCACACAATGTGGATCATGTGTGCCAGAGCTGCGCAAATTAATCCAAAACGCAGAGCAATCTGCAGTGCAAAAAACAAAGCCGTCAGATGTCCGGATCGCTGCAAAAAATATCATGCAGGAAGAAAGTGTATGTTAAAAGCCATGTTGGTGAGCGCAATACAAAGCAGCATGAATTTTTCTGCGAATCTGTTTGCGTATGTGCCATTGGCGCGGATGCGGAGCGATGCGTCGGCACATTACAAACTCAAATCGCCCGATGTGAATAGCGTTCAGAGTCGTGATAAAAAATCCGCCGGTAAAGTATGGCTGGTAGGCGCAGGTCCAGGCGACCCGGATCTGATCAGTGTAAAGGCGCTGCGACTGATCAGACTCGCCGATGTGCTGGTTTATGATCGCTTGGTGTGTCCGGATCTGATCGGCGAATGCCGTCGTGATGCCATCAGAGTTGATGTCGGCAAACGCCCCGGACATCATCCGGTGCCGCAACAAAAAATCGAAGAAATACTTTGTCAGCACGCTGCACTGGGGCGCACAGTTGTGCGCCTGAAAGGCGGAGATCCATTCATTTTTGGTCGCGGCGGCGAAGAAATGCTGGCATTAAAATCAGCCGGTATTGCGGTAGAAATTGTCCCCGGCATCACAGCGGCAGCAGCCTGTGCTGCAAGCAGCGGATTCCCGCTGACCCACCGAGATATCGCTGACAAAGTGACACTGGTGACCGCGCACCATAAAGATGAACGTGACCGTACGGACTGGCGCGCACTGGCGTCTGACGGTTCGGGCACATTGGTGTTCTACATGGGTCTGTCTTCAGTAGCCACCATTCAACAACAACTCATAAAAAACGGATTGAATCCGCAAACACCTGCCGCACTGGTAGAGAACGGCAGCACAGCAGTGCAACGAACGGTTTACTGTTCGCTGCACACGTTGTCGGAGACGGTATCAGAACAACAACTCATATCACCCTGTTTGATTGTCGTGGGCAAGGTTGTGGCACTGGCCGCGCCCACGGAAACAAACCTGCAACTTTCGGAGTTGCAGAACCGGAAAAGGGATTAACCACAACACTTCAAATCGGAACGATCACAGGGAACAGATATGAGCAGACGTACACAGCGATGTTTGATGAATTCAGTTGCTATCATAGGTGCGGGGGTTTTTGCCGCCGGCCAGCTGCAGGCCGCGGAAGAGCAGACGCTGGCGCAGGCCTTGAGCGCGGGCAAAACCACAGTCAACTTTCGTCTGCGCAGTGAGCAGGTGGATGATGATTTGTTTACGCGCTCAGCGCATGCGGGCACGTTACGGTCACGTCTGACGTATGGCAGCGCAGCGTGGCAGGGCTGGGATTTGAATCTGGAACTGGATCATGTTGCCCACGTCAGTGATGACAAATTCAATTCCACCAGAAACTCAAAACCATTTCTGCCCCAGATCCCCGACCCGGATGGGGCAGATCTGAATCAGGCCAATCTTCGTTACCGTCAGGGTGCTGCAACATTTACCGTCGGTCGCCAACGTCTGCTACGCGATAACCAGCGGTTTGTTGGCGGCGTCGGCTGGCGCCAGAACGAGCAGACCTATGATGCTGCAAGTGTGGCTTACAAGGTGTCTGAAGAGGTTCAGATCGATTACGCCTGGGTTAACAGCACCCGCCGCATTTTTGGACCCGACGCGGGCAATCCGCCACCGGCGCTGGACAGCAATCATCATCTGTTAAATGCGGCCTGGCAGGTCAATTCTGGTTTGCGCGCAGGTGCCTATCTTTACGCACTGGAGTTTGATGATTCAGCGCTGTTGTCATCAAATACGGCCGGGGTTTTTGTGCAGGGCACATCCGCTCAGGACGGATTTGCGTTGGACTACCGACTGGAAGTCGCTCGCCAGCAGGACAATAAGAACAACCCGCGCGACTACAGCACTGACTATTATCTGGGAAGTGTCGGCACAACGTTTGGTGTCACAAAGATTGCGGCAGCATATGAAGTGCTCGGCGCCGATGCCTCGGCCAATGTAGCCATGCAAACACCTTTGGCAACATTACATGCGTTCCAAGGCTGGGCAGACAAGTTTCTCACTACACCGGCCAACGGCATGCGCGACACCTACATCAGTGCACAACACAAGATTGGTAAAGTTGATCTGATGGCGGTGTGGCACGATTACAAAGCGGATCGCGGCGGTGCCAGTTATGGTAGCGAATGGAATCTTCAGGCAAGCACCAGCATCAACGCCAATCTTAGCCTGATGCTGAAATACGCTGACTATCAGGCAGACAAGTTCGGCACCGACGCGCAAAAACTCTGGGTAATGGCAGAGGCCCGTTTCTGATGAATACGCGACTGCCGCTGACTTTGCCGTATACGCTGATTGTGTTATGTGGCGGACAGGGCAGTCGTCTGGGTGGCGCTGACAAAGGCTTGTTGAGTGTGGACGGACAACCATTTGTGCAGCGACTGATTGATCGACTGGCACAGCCGATGGCGAGAAGTCCATACAATCTTCGAGTTCTGATCAGCGCCAACCGACATCGTGATCAATACAGCGCATTTGGTTACCCTGTTATTGCGGATATCAGGGCTGGTTTTCAAGGGCCTCTGGCAGGCATCGAAGCCTGTCTCCAACATGCGGGCAAAGCGCCAGTACTGATAGTGCCAGCCGATATGCCTGATCTGCCTGAGGATTTACCACAGAGATTGCTTGAAAGGCTTGATAGGAATTCGATAGCAGTGGCGCACGACGGTAAGCAAACACAAGTACTCTGTCTTGCAATGTACCCTGATACCTGGCGCGCTTCGTTGAGCACCTACCTTGACACAGGTAACCGCGGGGTCAATCGCTGGTTATCAAACAAACCCATCATTCAGGTGCGGTTTGACGACGTGGCGAAGTTCAGCAATATCAACGAGAAATCGGATCTTTGTCGACAAAATGGCCAAATTATACGAATGGATGCACTGTCAGCGCTAATCGGGTACGATCAGCGCCATGACCATCAAAGCTGCCAATGATAGCCACCAACTCTCGTTCTGGAGTGCCGAATTTAAAGATCCGGCAATGGAGCAGGCGTACCAGCGGCATGTACTCCCGGATACTGTAAGGTTTCTGCGCATCAGTTTGTGTGTATGGGCAGGTCTGTTAATCGTTTTTATTCCTGCTGATCTGAGTACGATGGCCATCAGCGAAGGATTTTTTGTGATTACAGGCATGAGAGTTGCTCATGCCTGCTTATTGCTCTGGTTGGCTTGGCAATTAAAGCGACGTCCTCAGTGGGCCAGTAATGGCTGGCCGGTGACCATTACTGCGATTCTGGGATACCCGATGTATCTGGTGTATCCAATTTATCAGCCAGAATTCAGTGCACTCGGTTTTGGCATTATGTTGTTGATGCTACTCAGCATGTACGTGTTTATTCCGAACAGGTTGATGCTGACCAATCTGATTTCGCTGGTAGGTGTTACGGGTGTCACCATCAGCCAGTTGTTTTTGGGTGCAAGTACCGTTGCGATGATTTTCACTATCATGATCTTGTGTTGGCCTGCTCTGCTTGGTTATGTGGCAGCACAACGAGTCAACATTGGCAGCAGGCGCGCGTTTATTTTGCTTCAGCATGCCGAATCAGCAAACGTAACGCTTGAAAGAGAAATAGTTCGCAGAAAAGAGCTTGAAGCCGAGCTTCAGCGCCAAGCCCTGACCGATCCGTTAACTGGTTTAAGCAATCGTCGTCACTATGAAATGCTGTTTGAGCGTGAACATGATCGCTGTCGCCGGCACCATTCAGCGCTGACGCTGGGTATGATTGACCTTGATCACTTCAAACGCGTAAACGACACCTACGGTCATGAGTTTGGAGATCGGGTGCTTCAATTTACCGCAGAAATTTTACAGCGACCTTTGCGCCACAGCGATATTCTGGGCAGATTTGGTGGTGAAGAATTTATCCTGATTTTGCCAGATACCGATATTGCACAGGCACAGGCGGTTGCTGAACGCATGCGTTTGAGTCTGGAGCAGGACGCTTTAGTCAAAGATAGTACTGCGGTGACAGTAACTGCCACATTCGCGCTGACACAGGTGCGCGCTGAGGATGCTGATATACAGGAATGCATTCGACGCGCGGATCATGCGCTCTACGAAGGAAAACGTGCCGGCCGTAACAGGGTTGCCCTGTCTGACGCGGCCTGACACATAGGAATACTATTTTAATCATGCGCCTGGACAAATTTCTCAGCCATGCCACGGAGTACTCCCGTGCGCAGGTAAAAAAACTCATCCGTGATAAACGCGTGCAGATTGGCGATTTCATTGCCAGAAGCGCGGATTATATGCTCTCGGAAAATGAACCTGTATTGCTTGACGGTGAGCAGGTCAGTCTGCCAGTTACCCAATACTTGATGCTTTATAAACCATCTGGTTATGTATGTGCCAATTCGGACAGTGATAATCCTACCGTTCTTGACCTGATTGTCGGTGCACCCGAGGATCTTGCAATAGCTGGCCGATTGGATAAAGACACCACCGGGCTTGTTTTGCTCAGCAACGATGGCCAGTGGGTGCATAAGATTATCAGCCCGCGCCGGGAGTGTGAAAAAACCTACCATGCGCTATTGGACGGTCCCATAACAGATGAAACCGTTGAAAGATTCAAGAAAGGATTTTTCCTGAAGGGTGACGACAAACTTACAAAACCGGCCATTCTTGAATCGCTTGGAGAGGATCACGTCAGTGTTGTCATTTGTGAGGGTCGTTATCACCAGGTGAAACGAATGTTTGCAGCATGCGGACTGCATGTGTTGACACTGCATCGAATCAGTGTGGGTGCAATAACGCTGGATTCAGCGTTGGAACCGGGCCAGTACCGACCACTGACAGCAGCTGAGGTCAGCAGTGTGCTGTGATAAATACAGCAACAACCGCATAAATGAGTGACAGACGCATTTTGAAACTGCAGGAGATAATATGAAAGATCATTGCCAGGCGCTAGTACTGGAAATTTTAACCAGTGCTGTAACGCCAGCGTTTGCGTCCGGCCGGACCTTGTGGGTAATGGATGAGAATCCCGCCATTGATGGCTTATTAAAACTCAACGGAACCAAGGTCATCGATGTTGTCAGCAATCGCTATGACACCAGCGAGCAGATGGCAAAACTGGGTATTAATACGTTTCTCAGTGACTTTGACTTTTCTGCACTGGGATCCTATGAGCGTATTGTTTATCGTATCTCTAAAGAAAAAATGCTGACTCATCACGTGATCAATGAGGCGCTTCGGCACTTGGTTCCAGAGGGGCAGCTATTTGTCATCGGTGAAAAAACAGACGGTATAAAATCCATCACCAAACAGGCCGCCGAGCTATATGAGTCAGATACAACAGCGCGCAAATTTGGAAACGCATATCTGGCTGAGTTCAGCAGGCCCTCCCAAGCATTACTGGATGCCAAACGCCTGCCGACAGCCTCGTATAACGAACTCCGTCTGGTCAGACATCCCATCATGAATTTTTATTCCAAACCGGGTGTTTTTGGTTGGGAAAAGGTCGACAAAGGTAGCCAGTTGCTGGTCAGTTGTCTGCCGCCAGTAATTCAGTACATGAAAGGTGTTGATAGTATTCTGGACCTGGGCTGTGGCTGGGGACATCTGATGCTGGCTACCAAAGACATACCTGCCACAGTACGTGTTGCAACAGATAATAATGTCGCGGCAATTGATGCTGCTGCAAAAAACTTTGCTGAAGCCGGTATGAGTGTCGACTGTGTTGTGGATGATTGTGCCAGCCAGATTCGTCAACGCTTTGACCTGATACTATGCAATCCGCCGTTCCATCAGGGCTTTCAAGTCAATGACACCATGACCGAAAAATTTCTCAAAAGTGCGTCCCGCTTGAGCCGCCGCAGTACACGCGCAATTTTTGTGGTGAACCAGTTTATCCCTTTGCAGAAACTGGCAGAATCCTGCTTCAAGGAATCCCGATTGTTGGGTGCCGCTGACGGTTTTAATGTATTTGAGTTACGCCCTTAGCACTACGATGAGAGGCGGGATGGGTGGCGTGGTAGTCCGACAGATACTACGCTGGTCATCAATAAAAATACGGCAGATACCCACAGGCACGCGGTCAGCCCGGACGTCTGGAATAACCAGCCTGACAATAAGGTGCCAATCAGCCGCCCCATGGCGTTGGCCATATAATAAAAACCGACATCCAGTGACACCCCGTCTTCGCGCGCATAACTGACAATCAGATAGCTGTGCAGGGCAGAATTCATCGCAAACACCGCCCCAAAGATCATCAGGCCCGCGATTAGAACCGGACCGGCGGGCAATGAGCTATTGAGTAGCAAAGCGATGGCGGCAGGAATCAAGGTCAAGAAAATTGCCCACCGCAATGCCGATCTCCCGTCCGGGTGCGAAGCGTCATTATTGGCACTTGCGCGCTGAAAGTTTGGCGCCA
>JAUSPW010000544.1 GCA_030652635.1 Pseudohongiella sp.
GTGTGGATAACCAGCCCGTACGCAGAAAGGCTCATCATTGAAAAACCAACATAAAAGCTCAGCGCGTCCTGCGCAATGATCAACAATAAATTGCCGCTGAGCGCTAACAGCCAGAACAACCAAAAGCGCAACAGATGTTTGCTGCCACTCATGCTACTGGCAGCATAAGCCCCGGCGCCCGCCCATAACCCTGCCGTCAAGCCAAGCCAGCTTGTGACCAGCATCTCACTGCCACCCCAGCTCGCGCCAGGCCACAAAATACCTGGACGATAACTGTCTGGTGGCATTACGGCGACTACCAAGGCTGGCAGACAACTCAACCACAACCAAGGGGTTAGCCGCGCGAGCGACCGCGGAAAGCTGATCAGAATCAGCAGTATCAGTAATGGGGTAAGTGGCACTGTCAACCACAAAAACGACAGACTCATTGCGCAAACTCCCGCGACACAATGAACTCGCTCCAGCCAAGCGGACTTAGGATACTGCCCGCAAAAATCCCCACCAGAAGTGACAACAGCGCCGTAAACAGTGCCGGCATCAATAACATCCAGTGCGTTTCAAAACGGTGATTTTTAAAATTGTCTTTCTGCCAACCGTCAGCGGGAGGCTTGCCAAACCAGCCCCTGTACAGCAGTGGCAAAAAGTACGCAGCATTTAATAATGCAGAGCCTGCGAGTAGAAGTACAACCCAGGGCTGTCCTACCTCAAGCGCACCCATCCCCAGGTATATTTTGCTGATAAAACCGGCAACCGGTGGCACTCCAATCATTCCCAGCGCGCCGACGCTAAAAGCGGCCATTGTCCATGGCATGCGTTGTCCCAGACCGTCCATCTCCTGAACCTTATGGATGCCCAGTGTTTCCGCAAAATTACCTGCACAGAAAAATAAAGTAACTTTCATCAGGCCTTGATGTACCAGATGCACAATCGCGCCAACTGCCGCAATCGGTCCGGCCAGCGCAACGCCAAGTGTGATATAGGACACTTGACTCACCGTCGAGAATGCCAGCCGCCTTTTGATGTCTTGCTGCTGCAGCGCCCGGATAGATGCGTAAATCATCGTTACCGCCGCAAGCCATAACAACGGCTGAGTCAGTGCTAACAAGGTACTGGCTTCAACACCGTACACATCATAGACCACACGAATAATGCCAAAAGCGCCTGCTTTTACGACGGCCACCGCATGCAAGAGTGCGCTGACAGGAGCAGGCGCTACCATGGCCTGTGGTAACCAGCTATGAAGCGGGACCAGCGCAGCTTTGACACCAAGACCTGCAATCATCAGGATAAATGCAATCTGAAGACCAAGGCTGCTGTCTTCAATCTGTGCCAGCACATAGCCACCCGCTGTAAAATCAGGCGTTGTTACCAATGAATGCAGCAGTGCAACACCCATCATCAACAAGGTTCCTCCGCCCAATGTATAAGCCAGATAGACCCGGCCCGCTTTGAGCGCGGCCGGCGTCCCCCTGTGCACTACCAGCGGAAATGTGGACAGGGTCAGCAGTTCATAAAACAATAAAAAAGTAACCAGATTGCCCGCCAGCGCAAGGCCCACAGTTGCACTGACACATAAACTGAAATACCCAAAAAACCGTGATCGCAGCGGCGAACCCTCCAGATACCCGATAGCGTAAATGGTTGTTGCCAGCCACAGTATTGACGACAGGGCGATAAACTGCAGCGACAGGGCATCACCGTGCAATACCAAGGGTGCTGAAGGCAGGAAAGGTATTTCAAAACGAAACGTCAGTCCCTGGCTCACACCAGCCAGCATCAGAGCAACCAAAATCAGCTTGATCACAATACCCGTCATATTCAGCAGGGTACGTCGTGTTCTGGCATGTTCCGGAGTCGCAAAAATCAGCAGTCCCGGAATCAATGAACTCAGAATGATCAGCACAGGCAATAGGCTTGTCCAGGTAAACAGCGTAGACATCAGACTCCGCCTCCTGACAAAAACTCAATCAACCATTCACCAATCAAGGCCATGCCCCAAACCATCAACGCAGGCAGCAATGCCAACCAATGCCCCAAACGATCGGGCCTGACATCGGGTGGATTAATACGCGCCCGATCAAAAGAAATCGCGACAACCCGAAAGATATACGCTGCTGATACCAACGTGCCCAGCAACACACCAAACGCCCAGGGCCAATTCTGGGGCGAACTCAGCATGGGCTCGAGCAAAACCCACTTTGCCAAAAACCCTCCGCTTGGCGGCAAACCGATCAAACTGCCGCCAGCCACCGCAAAAGCAAACATGGCGACCGGGACGGTTTGAGTGGCGCCTCGGAGCCCACTGACGCGTTTGGTTCCCAAGGTTGTCTGCATTTCTCCCGCCGCCAGAAACAAGGTGGCTTTGGCCAAACCATGGGCGATAACAAACAACCACAATGCAACGTGCATTTGAGGTAACTGCCAGGTCATCAACAACCCAAGCGCCATCATGGCGTAGCCAAGCTGAGCGACGGTTGAATAAGCCACCAAGGTCTTTAAATACGGACTACGCATGGCTGACAACCCGCCCGCCACTAACGCTATCATGCCAGCGACAGCCAGCACCGGCCCGATCTGTTGAGCCAGATCTACAGGTGCCACCTCGCTCCATAACAGCCAGAGAATAAAAATCGGCCCCTTTACCACCAGCCCGGACAACAGCGCGCTGACGGCGGTGGGTGCGTTAGCATGCGCGGCGGGTAGCCATAAATGCAAAGGCCATAAGGCGGCTTTTAGCATCAAGCCTGCTGTCATCACCAGCAGTGCAATCCGGGTTGTTGTGTCACTTTGGGTTTGCAACCCCAACAGCACAACATCAAGAGAACCATAACGTCCGTAAACAAGTGCAACGCCCAACAAATAAAACAGGGAGGCTACCAATGAAAGGATCAAATAGTTGGAGGCAGGTTTGTAGGCCTTTTTGCCTGCAAGCGCAACCATGGCAACTGCAGTCAGCCCCAACAATTCAAGTGTAATGTAGAGGTTAAACAGATCCGCTGATAACCAAAGTGCTGCCAATGAGCCATGTAAAACGCAGCTTAATGTCCAGAAATCCCGTGACACACTCTGTCTGCTAAATCCTGCATATATCCCGATCAACACATGCATAAACGCGGCAAACAGTAACAGTAGGCTGCTTAACGGGCTTAGCCGCAGGCGAATAGCCAAGCCATTTTCCCATCCGCCCAGATTAAGCAAGATCGACTGGTTTGCAGCAGCCACATCCAGTAAACAGAACCAGGCAGCCACCAGACTGAGCAGACTGGTGAGAATCGCCATAATGCCAGCATTGCGCTTGCTTAGCCGGGCACCAGCCAGCATCAGCACCAGGGCGCTGAGCAGGGGGATGGACAAACTGACAAGCGCATAGGTCACGGCCGAGAGTCCTCCGCCACGTCACTTAACGTCTTGCTGGCCAGGCGAGATGCTTTGTCAGGAATAGCCGACTGTCCACTATCGATACGTGCAGCCGCCGTTATAAGGCGCAGCGCAAATGCCGTCGCACTGATGGCAACCACCAGTCCAGTGACTACCAGCGCATGCAGAACGGGATCGGGCGGACTGATTCGACCTGCCAGTGCAACCATGATCAAAAAAATGCCAGCGCCCATCAGATTGACGGCAATCAGCCGACGAATCGAGTCTGTCGTCATCAAAAGTGCGTGCAGTCCAAGCAGAAAAACGGCAGCCCCAAGTATCAAATAAAGCTGCAAGCCGGTCATGAGGCTAAATCCTCAGACTCACCGATGACCAATAAGCTCAACGTGACGGCAATAGACAGTGTGGCAGCCAACTCGATAACAATAATCAATGCGCCAGCCCATTGAGTTGGATATACAAGCCAGCCGTCACCAAACGCCAAGCTTGCCAATGCCACACCTAAAAAAAGCAACGCACCCAATATGACGGTCAGCCGTAATAGGAAAGATGACCATCGCAGGGGTGGCAGCAAACCAGTCAAACGCAACATCACAGCGGCTGATGCCAGCAGCGCACCTGCCTGAAACGCGCCTCCGGGGCCGGAGGCGCCACGCCATAACAAAAAGCCACCGAGCAGCACCAGCAAGGGCGCCAGAAATCTTGCCCAGCTCAGTAACACAGGCCATGCCTGAGGTGATGATGCAGTGTTTGCTCGCGGATGTTGAGGTGTTCCTGGATAGAGTTGGCGAACACCGGTCAATGCCAGCAGTAACACCAACAACTCTAACATGGTGTCCCATGCTCTGAAATTGAGCAGCACTGCGGTGACAGGGTATGAAACACCACTGTTAGGCAAAGCAGCTGTTACCATTTCAGGTACTGTAGGACCACCCAACAACCGGGTCGCTGACGTATCGATACCGGCCTGTTTAAATGAGCTGTCGGTCAGTATGTGCGCGGCAAACATGGCGCAGGTCAACACCAGAAACAGCAATGAACTCCCAAACCATGGCATCCGCTTCCCGGTAACACTCACCTCGGCGGGCAACTGTCGTGCTGCTTGCATCAGCAGCACACCGGTCAGTCCGGCGCCAATAGCCGCTTCAGCCAGCGCCAGATCCGGGGCACCCAGTCGCGCCCAGATCAACGCCACCACTACCCCAAAGGCAACAAAAAGAGCCATCGCGTCATAACGCGTTGGTGCATATAACGCACCCCACGCCATCAGCAATAACAAAGTACCCAGCACAATGTCAGGCATAAGCTCAAGTGTCATGGTGATCACCCTGAGCACGTTTAACGGCGGATTGCACCGCGTCGTCTTCTACATCCAAGGTATATCTGGCCAGAAGTTGGCAATTGACCGCACCCGATGCCAAAACAAGCAACCAGATAATCAATAACAGTAAAGCAGTATTGAATGAGCCACTTTTTAAAGCCAGGCCCAAAACCAGCAACCCCAAACCCAAGGTATCAGTTTTGGTGACAGCGTGTAGTCGGCAGTAAACATCAGGAAAGCGAAAAAGACCCAATGCGCCGGTTGTGAAGAAAATCACTGCCGCGCCCATCAATATCCATGCAACGGTATCAATCACGTAGTTCACGGAGACTTGCCCCTTAATAACTGCACCAGCGCAGCGGTAACCACCGCTGCCAACAAAGCTAGAATTAACGCGACTACGCGCCAGACAGGCGCTTGCTGCCACTCCTCCATCAGCAGCAGGAATGCAATGCCCGT
>JAUSPW010000547.1 GCA_030652635.1 Pseudohongiella sp.
AAAGTTCGCTGGACGAAGTGGCAGCAGGCATCAAAAACTGGAAGCAGGTGCTGGATGAATTCTATGCAGGATTCTCTGAGCAGTTGACCCGTGCCTCGGCGGATGACGATAAGGGCATGCGCGAAAACAATCCAACCGACACCGATATTCCTTGTCCTCAATGCGGTCGGCACATGCAAATCCGTACGGCCTCTACCGGCGTGTTCTTGGGTTGTTCAGGCTACGCTTTGCCGCCAAAAGAGCGCTGCAAAAGCACACTGAATCTTATCCCGGGTGAAGAGGCCATCAACACAGACAGCGCTGAAGAAGCGGAAGAAGTCGAGAACCGGCTGTTGCGTGAGCGTAAACGCTGCAAATTGTGCAACGCCACCATGGACAGTTATTTGATTGATGGTCAGCGCAAGATTCATGTGTGTGGTAATAACCCGGACTGCAGCGGCTATGAGCTGGAAGCGGGCAATTACAAGATCAAAGGTTATGAAGGGCCCATTGTTGAGTGCGACAAGTGTGGCTCAGATATGCAATTAAAAACCGGTCGGTTTGGAAAGTATTTTGGTTGCACAAGTGAGAGTTGTGGTAACACGCGTAAGCTATTGCGCAGCGGGGAAGCAGCACCGCCCAAGATTGCTCCGGTGGTTATGTCGGAACTGCGCTGTGAAAAAGTGGATGACCATTATGTGTTGCGTGATGGTGCTGCCGGTCTGTTTCTGGCGGCTAGCAAGTTCCCTAAAAATCGTGAGACGCGGGCACCTTTGTTGAAGGAATTAATTCCACATAAGGATGAGATTGATCCCAAGTATCATTATTTATTGGCGGGGCCGGTCAAGGATAAAGAGGGAAATCCGTCTGTTGTGCGTTTCAGTCGTAAGTTGCAGGAGCATTATCTGTTGACTGAGGTAGATAAAAAGCCCACAGGTTGGAAGGCGGTGTATCGGAATGGTAAGTGGGTGGTGGAGGTTTGATTTAAGCTGGTATGTTGGCTTGTTTAAAGTGCAGTCGCATCGGGAGTGCAGCGTGGTGGTGGACCAGTCGCATCTTTTGAGGGGCGCCCGGCGGTGCGCAACTCAACGT
>JAUSPW010000552.1 GCA_030652635.1 Pseudohongiella sp.
CCGTTGAGCTGGGCGTTAAGCAGCAATCAGGCTTCGGAAAATAAAACATGGAATTGACTCTGTTTCTGTTGTTGGCCTTCGGCCTGATTATTCTTCCCGGTCCTAATGTCATGGTGATCGTCACCACTAGTATTGTTCATGGGAAAGTCAGAGGGTTGCAGGCGGTTGCCGGTACAAGCTGCGCCATGATCGTGCAGCTGCTTGTCGCGGCGCTGGGTACAGCATGGTTTGTCACTGCCGTAAGCGAAGGTCTTAAATGGCTCAAGTGGTTGGGCGTGGTGTATCTGTTTTATCTGGGTTACAAACAAATCCGAGCTTCTTTTGGCCACACAACACTGAGCACTCTGAGTGCGGTGGGTTCGTTTCAACGCGGTTTCTGGGTGTCGCTGACAAACCCAAAAACAATATTTTTCTTCAGTGCATTTCTACCGCAATTTGTATCGGGGCAAGAAAACTATCTTGCCAACATCGCACTGCTTTCCTGTATCTTCTGGTTCATGGCTGTTGTGATGGATTCAACGTATGCACTTCTCAGCAGTGTGCTTGCATCGGCTTTAAAGTCTGGGCGTCACAACAAGTTATTTGGGCTTGTCAGTGGCGGTTTATTTATGGGCGCAGGTGTTGCGTTGGCGGCAGTGGGTCGTGAATAGCCAGGCGCTTAACAAGGCGCATCATTCGCTCCCGTTGGTCGCTGGGACAGCCAAAACGCTTCGCTTATTTGGCCGCCCATGTGCGCGGCGTTATGCAGCTTGACAGTGTTGCGCAACGCGCTACACTCTAAGCCATGATCAAGACGTTCAAGCACAAAGGATTGAAGCTGTACTACGAGACAGGTAATACCCGTGGCATCCAGAGCAAACATGCCAGCCGACTGCGAATGCAACTCGCCGCTATGGATAGTGCAATGGAAGTCTCAGATCTCGACATTCCCGGATACAAATTACATCCACTCAAAGGCGACCGAAAAGGCATCTGGGCTATATCGGTTAGTGGCAACTGGCGGTTAACCTTTGAGTTTCGTGATGGTCATGTGTATCTGCTTGACTATGAGGACTACCACTAATGGCTATGTACAACCCGCCGCACCCCGGTGAATTTATCTATGCAACTTATATGGAGCCATTCGGCATAAGCTGCAGATATCTGGCTGAGAAGTTGGATGTTTCTCCATCTACTTTGAACAGAATACTCAAGCTGCAAAGCGGCGTAAGCCCAGAGATGGCGCTTCGTCTTTCCAAGGCGTTGGGGCGCAGCCCGGAAAGCTGGCTTGCCATGCAAGATGCTTATGATCTGTGGCACCTGGGCAAAAGCCTCAAGCTAGATAGAGTGCAGAAAGTTGAACTTACAGCTGCATAACAATCAATTCCACGCGACCAGCAAAGCTGGCGCGTGAATACGGGCGTTATGCGCCCGCATACGATAGGCCGAAGAGAATATGAAACAAGCTCTGCCAATTTGGGAAATTATTCACCTCTGTGCCAAAGAGTGATTTGGAGTTTTCAGCCGTTTTACAACCGTCCGTGTAATCGGGGTAGAACCCCCGCTGGTGCTTCGCAACGTAGGTTTCTCTCGGCCGTAGCTCAGCGTGTCATAACAATACATTCCAGCGGAAACGGCTTCGCCGTTCCGCTGAATCTATGGCGTTATGAGGCATCGCTTCTCAGCAGCGGCGAGTCCCAAAGTTACGAGGATTAGAATATGTATGGCGTTCTTCTGTTCGTTGTTTTTGGAATCCTTATCGTTCTGTTGTTTCGGAAGAAAGTACGGAAAACTACGTCTTCCCTCCTTCTAACAACTATTTCTGTACTCAGCTATTCTGGGTTCACAGTTTATTTAGGTCTATTTCTTGGCGGTCGTCCTGGTGGTTGGTTTGAAGGCAAGGCACTGATATTGCCGTTTTATCCACTTGGAATAATTTCATCGGTATTGGCTATGTCGGCACTTATCGTCTCTACTGTGGCCATAAGGCAAGCCAGCAATACTGGTAGCGTAATTAACTGGGACCATTTGATTGCCTTCGGGGCGGCGTCTATAGCTACTGCACTGTTCGTACTGTTCACCTTCTTCCCTTTTGGGCTGGGCGTAGCATATGAAATTGCTGAAATCAGACGTTCTACATGGGAAGTGCGATAGTAGAAAAATGCATAAACTGACACTAGATAGTTGAAAACGTGACGGAGATAGCTCATAACAATCGGCTGCACAGCGACAATTTCTCCGCTGCAATGCAGCTACAAAATTGCGCGTGAGCCGGGCGTTATGACACTCAGGGTTTGCCCGCTGGCAGTGCTCACCGGTGGTAGTTGACTAAGTGCCGGTTCAGTCCGAAAAGTATTTATCGCCAGTGCGTTCTGAAATTTCAGTCGCTCAGTTGTCAGGACCAATGCTATAAAACGCCATCAAGGGTGATTGCGTTGCCGGAGAAAAAACTGCAAAAACACGCGGCCGGTTGGGAAGTGAGTTCTACAAAGTGCATCGCTGAGCAGTGGCAGTTAATTACCCCGTGGTTGTTTACGGCTTCTTGCTCCGCTGGTGCTTCGCAACGTAGGTTTCTATCGGTCGTAGCTCAGCGT
>JAUSPW010000553.1 GCA_030652635.1 Pseudohongiella sp.
GGCATGGTGTTTCAGGAGCCAATGACCGCCCTGAACCCAGTGCACACCATTGGGCGCCAGTTGGCCGAGGTGATGCTGTTGCACAAAAAGATCACCAAACAGGAAGCCTTGCGTTTATCAGTGGAAATGCTCGACAAAGTGGGCATTCCCTCCCCGGATATTCGTATGGGCGAGTATCCTCACCAGTTGTCTGGCGGCATGCGTCAACGTGTGGTGATTGCCATGGCATTGGCCTGTCAGCCGCAGCTGTTGATTGCTGACGAACCCACTACTGCGTTGGACGTCACCATTCAAGCGCAGATACTTGAGTTGATTGCGCAACTGCAACGCGACATGGGTATGGCAGTGATTCTGATCACCCACGATCTGGGCGTGATAGCTGAAACATCCCAGGATGTGGTGGTGATGTACGCTGGTAAAGTGGCAGAAAAAGGCACGGTAACAGATGTGTTCGATAAACCATCCCACCCCTATACACGAGGCTTGCTGGCCTCGATTCCCAGGCTGGATACCCCGCCAAAAGCTAGGTTGGCGATTATTCCAGGCATGGTGCCAGGACTGTTGGATTTGCCTGAAGGATGCCGCTTCGAAAATCGTTGTGCCTTCCGAACTGATCAGTGTGTGCTGGCGCAACCACCGATAGAAAATATCAGCGCCACCCACCAATTGGCCTGCGTGCGTTGGAGAGATTTGCCGCCGGTTGACCGTCAGGGGTACACAACAGCATGAGCAGCGATACCCAAGCCATACTGCAAGTACGTGACCTCAAAATGCATTTTCCGGTGCGTGAAGGTTTGTTGCTGCGCGCCGCCAAATTTAATAAGGCCGTGGATGGCGTCAGTTTTAGCATAGCGCCGGGTGAAACCCTGGGGCTGGTGGGTGAATCAGGTTGCGGTAAGTCGACCCTGGGTCGCTGTATCACGCGTCTGTATCAGCCGACAGAAGGACAAATTTTATTTCAAGGGCAGGACATTACACGCTTGCCGGCGCGCACCTTAAAACCGATTCGTCGCGATATCCAGATGATTTTCCAGGATCCGATGGAGTCTTTGAATTCGCGCCACACGGTGGGCGAAATATTGGAAGAACCCTTGATTGTGCAGTCCATGGGTGATGGCGCGTCCCGACGCAAACGCGTTGCGGATCTGCTCGATCTGGTGGGGCTGCCAGCTCGTTCAGTGACGCGTTATCCCTTTGAGTTCTCTGGCGGGCAACGCCAGCGTATCGGGATTGCTCGCTCTATCGCGCTGAATCCCAAATTGATTGTCTGTGATGAGCCCGTATCGGCGCTGGATGTATCGATTCAAAGTCAGATTCTGAATCTGTTGATTGACCTGCAGCAGGAGCTCAAGCTGTCCTACCTGTTTATTGCGCACGACCTTGCTGTGGTCAAACATATTTCTGATCGTATTGCGATTATGTATCTGGGTAAGATTGTGGAAACCGGGCCGGGGGAAAGTATTTATCAGAATCCGCAGCACCCCTATACCAAGTCATTGATCTCAGCGATTCCTGTGCCTGACCCGCACCACAAGACCCAGCGTATCGTGTTGCATGGTGATGTGCCATCGCCGATCAACCCGCCCTCGGGTTGCAGTTTTCATACTCGCTGTCCGCAGGCCACCGAGCTTTGCAGTCAACAAATGCCCGTGCTTGAGCATCATGCGTCCTGTCATGAGCATGTCACTGCCGCTTGCCACCATATTTGAATAAAAAACGCGTGCGTGCGCGCTGGAAAGCCCGTAGAACGGGCGCTCCGCGAAATACAATTCACGTGAGTAGTTTGACGCAGGAGCGGGTAGACGGGTTGTTTTCGCCACGCTATCTGTTTTAAGATGTGGCTCCCCAACGAGGAAGAATAATTATGAATTCCCTGCATTACGTTTCAAGGTCATTGGTCCGCCGACCCCTGGCCGCAGCTGCGGTAGTCTTGGCCGCGCTGAGCTCAAGCTTGAGCACCCAGACATTTGCACAAACCGGTTCTGTGCAGGAGCAGTTCGAGCAGGCTAACACGTCGCTTGAAGCCATGATCCTGACCAATACCCAGCTTCGTGAACGCATTGCACGTCAGGAGCAGTTGATCAGCGAGATGGCTGCAAACATAGAGTATGCAGCGGTGTTAGCAGATGATGTGAACTCGCCCTTAAACGGCTTGATCGATCAAATGATGAGCAGCATTGAGCAGTTCGTCGAGTCTGATCTGCCGTTTGAACTGCAGGCCCGTCGTGATCAGGTAGAACGTATCCGCAACCTGATCAATAACCCGGAAGCACCGATTTCACAGAAATTGAGTCTGCTCATTGGCTTGTACCAGGCTGAAGGCGCTTACGGCCGTTCACTCGATACCTACACTGAAGTGATGGATGTGGATGGTGTTGAGCAGGAAGTGACGCTGACCCGTATTGGTCGCATCATGCTGGCTTACCAGACTGCAGATCGTCAGATCACTAAAGTCTGGGACAAAGAAGCTGATCAGTGGGTTGAAGTGCCTGCTGGTGAATACCGTACCTCAATTTACCGCGCAATGAGTGTTGCAAGCAGCACGATCGCAGCAGAGTTGATGAACATCGCTGTTCCGGCGCCCGTTGCCGCGCAATAAGGCTAAGTCGGAGAATGGCTGATGGCAGCCGACTCCGGCTCAAGCAAATTCACCGTAGAAAGTCCTCACACTGACCACGCTGAGTCTGTTCTAACAGCTCTCGGCGTTGGTACGTCCGGCCTCAGTGCCGCTGACAGTGCTCACCGACTTGAGGTGGCAGGGCAAAATCGTTTGCCAGAAGCGTCACGCGCGGGCCCCCTCCGTCGATTTCTGCAACAATTTAATAATCTCCTGATTCTCATCCTGATTGCCGCAGCTGGCATTACAGCCTTGTTGGGCCATTTGCTGGATACCAGCGTTATTCTTGCTGTGGTGCTGGTCAATACCGTTCTTGGCTTTGTTCAGGAAGGCAAGGCTGAAAAAGCTATCGCAGCGATTCGTGACATGTTGGCGCCGCGTGCAACCGTGATTCGCGATGGAGTTCGGCAAACCATCGATGCACAAACATTAGTGCCTGGTGATCTGGTGCTTCTGGAAGCGGGCGATAAAGTACCGGCTGATTTGCGACTTGTGCAGGTGAATACACTGACGCTTCAAGAAGCGGTGCTCACCGGTGAGTCTCTGCCAGTTGAAAAATCGACTGAACCGGTTGCGCAGGCCGCGGCCTTGGGTGATCGCAGTTGTATGGCGTTCAGCGGCACCCTGGTCAATACTGGTCAAGGCACTGGCGTCGTAGTGGCGACGGGGGCAAATACTGAACTGGGCCGCATCAGTCATCTGCTCGGTGATGTTGAACAGCTGTCAACGCCGTTGCTTAAGCAGATTGCGCAACTGTCGCGTTGGTTGACTGGTTTCATTTTACTGGCCGCAGCGTTGATTCTGGCGTGGGGATACTACGTTCAGGGCATGCCGTTTGACGAGCTGTTTGTGATTGTGGTCGGTCTGTCCGTGGCATCGATTCCCGAAGGTTTACCGGCGGTTCTGACGGTCACTATGGCCATCAGTGTGCAGGCCATGGCCAAACGTAATGCCATCGTCAGAAAGTTGCCCGCCATTGAGACGCTGGGTTCCATTTCTGTCATCTGCAGCGACAAAACCGGGACATTGACGCGCAATGAAATGATGGTCGCCAGCCTTGCTTTGGCTGATATCACCTTGCAGGTCAGCGGCAGCGGTTACGCGCCAGATGGCGAAATTGTTGATACGAATGGGCAATCAGTACTTTCAGGCACTTCTGAGACAGGAAAGCTGCTCGATCAGTTGGCCTTGGCAGCAGTGCTTTGTAATGACTCCATACTCCAGCAAAAAGACGACGGGCATTGGCAGATCATGGGGGATCCCATGGAAGCTGCGTTGCTGGCGCTTGCGGCCAAAGCCGGGCTTGAGCAGGCTGCCATCAAAACCTCATGGCCTCGTATTGATAGTCTGCCGTTTGATGCACGTCACCGGTTTATGGCGACACTGCACGACTGTCCGGCCGAATCTGCGTTTGGTAGCAGCCGATTGATAGTTGTTAAAGGTGCTCCGGAACAGCTCTTGGCTATGTGTAGCCACCAACTTGATCGCGCTGGCCAAACTGTCGCGTTAGACAGTGATTTCTGGCATCAACAGGCGGAAGCAATCGCGGCCAACGGGCAACGGGTATTGGCCTTTGCGGTCAAACCGGTTGAAAACACGCAGCAAAAGGTCGATCACATACACGTTGAGTCAGGTCTGACCTTACTGGGGCTGACTGGATTGATGGACCCGCCGCGTCCGGAAGCCATTGCTGCCGTGGCCTTGTGTTATGAGGCCGGCATACAGGTCAAGATGATCACCGGTG
>JAUSPW010000558.1 GCA_030652635.1 Pseudohongiella sp.
TCCTCCCCCCGCAAGTGTATTTACCCAGCCAGCAATCATGCCCATCAGCACAAGTATGCCTAGCAAAACAATATCGTATTCCATGCCTGATCGACCTGTTTGCTGAGCGCAAGTGCTGTAAAGGCGCGGATTATAGGTATCTGGTAAGCAAAATTGCAAAACAGGCGTGGTGACTGACTATACTCCTTGAGGACATGTTACTGGAGAAACCAGATGCGCAAAGGGATTTTGCCACTACAAATGCTATCTACATGCAGCAGACATCAACAGGGGACTAGCTTGATCGAGGTGCTGATGACCGCAACAGTCATTGGCATGGGTGTCATAGGTCTTTTGAGGCTGCAGAGTTTGGGTTTGGTGCTTGCGCAGGACTCCCTGCAGCGTCAAACAGCAACATGGTTGCTGATGGATCTGTCCGAGCGTGTACGTGTTAGTTCGGAGGCGTTTCAGCTCATTGATAGCACGTATCTGAACAACCCAATGTCAACGACGGCAAACTGTACCAGTGGGGCGCGCTGCACACCTGAACAGTTTGCGCGGTATCAGGTTTTTGCATGGAAAAACCGCGCTGCTGCGCTGCTGCCAGACGCCGAGGTGGGAATTGATCGTTTGTCTGGGATGAGCAGAGTAAGTTGGCAGGTTTCGATCAGCTGGTTTTCGGATACCGGCGAGCCTGTTACCGGGCGGATTGTGTTGTGATGGGATGCCGACTTCATCAACAGGGTTTGTCCTTGCTGGAATTGACACTCAGCAGCGGGATTGCATCGGCATTATTGTTACTGATCCTGCACCTGTTCAGTTATAGCAATTCAATCGGGCTGGAGCATCAGCGCCTGAGCCGGCAACTGGAGAATGCGGCGTCCGTTCAACATTTGCTCAGTCACAGTGTTCGTGATGCTCTGTTTGTTGATCTAAATGAGAGTCAATCCAGTGACCTTCAACAATCTTGCCTTGGCATTTTTCAGAAGCAGATGTGCTACCCGCCTTTCCAAAGTTGGAAACAAGGCTCTATTGGCCCAGTGGTGTCACCAGCCGTTGTGCCTGACTCATATCTGATCTGGTTAAAGCAGTCCTGTTGTCCGGGTGTTATCGCTGATCTTTGGTTTCTCGCTTATCGGGGAGGAAGCAATGCCAATCCTCCTTCATTGTTCCGGCGCAGGCAGTTCAGTGATGGCAGATTTTCAGCTTCTGAAGAAGTGGTCGAAGGGGTTTCACAACTGACACCTGAGCTGACACTTGCACTGCGCGATGAAATGGATGAATCCCTTGTCTACATGACGGGGTTGAGTCCCGAACACATCGACAACTGGTGGGCTGTTGCAGCAGTTCAGTTTCACGTCAGTATGGGACTGACAACAACAGCCACTGCCAACAATAAAAATTACTCGTTTTTCGTGGCCGCGCGACAATGGGCTCTTTGAGGCGGGGGTTGTCTCACACCTATTTGATCCGTCGCTACGCAGGGTCGATCATGATTGTCTGCATGGTATTTCTTGCCGCACTGTCCATCACCGCATTGGCAGCATTTGAGATTTCTTTGCTCGGACGGAAAATGATTTTTGCATATGCAAGGCACAATAGCGCATTTCTCGATGCAGAGAACCAGTTGCTTGAAGTTGAGCAGCAGGTCTGGCAGCAGCTGGATAGTCTTGGTCTGGTGTCCACAATATCGTTATGGTCTGAGGAACCTGCACAAGAAAACTCTGAGCATGTTTCTGTAGCATTTGATGCGCAGTGGGCACAAACCGAATTCGGCACTGCACAGTGTGGAGAATTGTTTTCTGTCACCACAGTGGAGCATCCGCAGGAGAGCTCAGCTGCTTTGCGGCCCAGTGCTGAGTGGTTTGTGTGTTGCGAAACAGCTCTGGACTGTGAGCAGGGCCGGTTTTTGTCAACACGTAGGCAGTGGCGGCGTGGTCAATTTCAATAAGATTGGCGCTTACAGGCAGGCAAGTTGATTATCTGAAGCAAATCGCACTCGCCCCGCTGAATTTATCAACATTTGCTGAGGTGTGAATGCTGTTTGTGGGGCTGGACACCAGGTGAAAGTGCCATTTTGATCAGCCAGCTGGCCGAGTGCGTCAATCCTGATGGACTGTCGATTTCCGAACGCGCGCCAACTGATGGTGCCTCGCAGAGCTTGCGAGGAGTTGTTTGTGGCAGAGGTCCAGCTCAGTACGTCTATGAGCTGATCGCCCTCAGTTATTTGTCGATTGTTATCCCTGTCGATAAACGAAATTGCCCCTGCACTCCAGTTACTGTCACAATTCAAGCCATCGCTGCTGGGGCAGATCACAGTGACAAGATGCATGGCAATGGAGGTTGCTCTGGCGTTTGCTAAAAGAGCGGTCATGTGTGTAAACACTCTATTTGCCTCATTGCGCTGGGCAAAATCCAGTGCAGGCAGCGCCAGACGAGCAAGCACTGCTATAATCGCCAAGGTCAAAATCAGTTCCAACAAGGTAAACCCCTGTTGAGAGTCCTTTGGATGTTTGCTACGGACATGGGCTGATTGCATGCGTCGAACTTCCTGCTTTTCTGAGTCAGTGAATCAGAGATGACCACAACGGCCCTCTGAAATCAGTCTAGCAGTGGGCAAGGAGAGGTTCCCTTTTTTGACTGATTACTTGATTGTGGGTGCCGGCGTATCCGGATTGCTGGTGGCAAGGGAATTATTGGCTGCGGGCGCCACGGTATGTCTGATTGATCGCAATGAGGCGGGTCGAGAAGCATCGTGGGCGGGAGGCGGTATCGTTTCACCACTTTATCCGTGGCGATATTCAGAAGCTGTTACTGCCTTGGCATGCAGAGCGCAAGACATCTATCCTCGGTTGGCTGCTGATTTATTAAATGAAACAGGCATTGATCCGCAATACCGCGAGTGCGGGCTGCTGATGTTGGAGGCGCCTGATCGTCAGCAGGCGCTGGATTGGTCATCCCGGTATTCGCGGCCCGTTCAGCTTTGGGATGAACAGCGTATCTATGCCCATGAAAAGGTACTTGCCCCAGGCAGTGTTGGCGCACTGTGGATGCCAAGCGTCGCAAATGTCCGTAACCCTCGGCTATTGCAGGCGCTGCGAGCGTCAGTGATTTCTTCTAATGCTGCAGAGCTCAAAGAGCATTGTGAACTTTTATCCTTAAACTCAAGTGACACACACGCCATTACGGCTTGTGTCAGACAAAGCGGTGTCGTCAGCCAGTTACACGCCGGAAGTGTCATTGTTACAGCTGGCGCATGGACGGGGCAGTTGATAGCCGGTCTGCAAACAGATATTGGCATGGGCGCTGCGGAACCCCGTGTTCAAGTTGCGCCTGTAAAGGGCGAGATGTTGCTATATCGCACCGACCGAAAATTACTGAACGGAATTGTGTTGAGCAACGGCCGTTACTTGATCCCGCGTGAAGATAATCTGATATTGGCGGGCAGCACGTTGGAATATAGCGATTTTGATAAAACAATCACTGAGCAGGCTCGAAATAGCCTTGTTGCCAGCGCTATCAGCATGGTGCCGGCACTGGCTGAGTCGACGATTGTTGCGCAGTGGGCGGGTTTGCGACCAGGCTCTCCTGCCGGTGTTCCATATATTGGTCGTGTTCAAGGGCTGGATAATGTTTTTGTGAATGCGGGACATTTCCGTAATGGTCTGGTGCTGGCGCCTGCATCTGCAAAACTGCTGGCCGATATTGTATTGGGGCGCGTACCCGACATTGACCCTACCCCCTATGACCCGACGCGGCAACGCGAGTCAGCTGGTTTTGGATCTTGAATTTACTTGTTCAGCCGCTTTGACGACAATACGCGCGCAAAGTAACAGAGTGGGTGCACGTGCAGCCCGCACACGCAGAGGTTGGGATGACAGGTCAGTTAATTGTTGTAATGGCGCAGGTCAATTTTTTGGTCGGCGATATTCAGGGGAATACCGAGCGCATCATTCGACTTTCGCAAGAGGCGGTTGCTTGTTATGGAGCTGACGTTGTTGTTTTTCCAGAACTGGCAGTTACCTCCTATCCACCCGAAGATTTGCTGCTGAGACCGGCACTGCAAGAGCGGGTTGACCTTGCGCTGACAGCCATCATGCAGGCCCGTGTACCGGCTGCATTGATCGTCGGGCATCCTCAGCGTGACCATGGCCTATTGTTTAATGCAGTATCAGTGATTATCGACGGTCAATGTGCTGCCCGTTATTACAAACAACATCTGCCCAATTATCAGGTGTTTGATGAGCAACGTTATTTTGCGGCAGGTTCAGAACCCTGCCTTGTCACAATCAAAGGTCTGAGAGTTGCATTTACCATCTGTGAAGATCTTTGGAAAACCTCGCCAATTCAACAGGTTTCAGCAGCAGGGGCTGATTTGCTGATC
>JAUSPW010000563.1 GCA_030652635.1 Pseudohongiella sp.
ATGCTGGCGTTTGTGGCCACGGATGCCGCGCTCGATCAGGACTTGCTGGATTCTTTATTGCGCTCGGCAGTTGAGCAGTCGTTTAACCGGATTACAGTGGATGGTGATACCTCAACCAATGACTGCTGCATTTTAAGCGCGACCGGTTGCAGCGGTGTGCAGGTGTCTGAAGCCGATAGCGAGTTGTTTGCGAAGTTCAGTGGCGCACTGCATGAATTGATACTGGAGCTGGCAAAACTGATTATTCGTGATGCAGAAGGCGCTAAAAAGTTCGTGACCGTGGATGTGCGTGGGGGTGCCAACAGCAAAGAGTGTTTGCAGGTTGCCTATGCGATTGCTGAATCCCCGCTGGTGAAAACTGCTCTGTCGGCATCAGATCCAAACTGGGGTCGTATACTGGCCGCTATTGGTCGTGCTGGTGTAGAAAATCTGGATGTTTCCCGCATTGATATCTATCTGGATGATGTGGCGATTGTGAAACAAGGCGGTCTTGCTCCAGGTTATCACGAGGCGCTGGGCCAGGCGGTGATGAACCAACAGGACATTACCCTGCACGTTGAACTCGCAAGAGGCGAGGTGCGCGAACTGGTTTGGACGGCAGATTTATCTGAAGAGTACGTGCGGATCAACGCGTCATATCGCAGCTGACGCGTTTGTTTCAATTTTTGAACAGGCTGATGCCGGCTATACCGCGTGCGCCGTACTGGCGCGCCGTTGGCAGATCAGCTTTATTTAGCCCTCCCATGGCGTAGACCGGGAGGCTTGTTGATTGGGACAACTGCCTGAACGTATCCCACCCCATACCAGCCTGACCCACATGACTACTGGTTTCCGACACAGGAGATAGCAGTGCGTAGTCCGCGCCCAGTGCCTGCGCCAAGGCCAACTCCTCCGCGTTGTGACAGGAAGCCCCAAATAGCAAATGATCTGCCACCGGGCGAGACTGCAACTTCTTCAGCACATGGCGATTTGCATGCACCCCACTGAGCCTCTCCAATAATAACGGATCGAGTTCATCGCTGGACGAGATGTCCAGAATCAGGCGTGTTTGCAGAGAAGTGTTTGCGGAGAACCAGTCTTTCAGACTGCTGATGTAGTGGTGGTGTCGTGACAGATTTGCGGTGGCAGGAGCCGCATTGCGAAGCCGCAACAGGCAAGCGTCTGGTAAACCCTGCAGGTAGTCGCTGGTGCTATCGATACTTGAATCGATGCTTGAATCGATGTTCAGTATGGCAAAAAAGTCCGGCAACATAATCGCCCGGATGATTGCACGATTGGCTTCAGGAAAGTCCTGATGTCTCAACTCGTGCGGAAACAGCCAGCGCAAGGGTTGTCCCTCTTTGCCTTGTGCTGTGCCAGCAAACGTATCAACATTCCAGACATCCAACAGCACTGATTTGTCCTGGTAGTCATGTTGAATGCAGCACAGCGCCGATTGGCTCAGTGCGGTGATGCCCAGTTCTTCGTGCAGTTCCCGTACCAGCGCATCATTAACCGTTTCGCCGGTTTCCACTTTGCCGCCGGGGAATTCCCAAAGTCCGCCCAGGTGCTGATCAGCAGATCGTTGTGCGATCAGAATTTTGCCGTCTGTGCCATAAATGACACCCACAGCAACGTGAACACGTTTACGTGCTGGCTGATCAGTCGTTTTCATCGGAGCGATTGGGCATGTTTTCCAGTTGTTCAGGATCTACCGGCTCTCCGGGAATACTGTGTCTTTCGTTTGCCCACTCACCAAAGTCAATGAGTTTGCAGCGCTCGCTGCAAAATGGTCGCCAGGGGCTTTGTTCACCCCATTCAACAATTTCTTTACAGTAGGGGCAGTTAACCCGCAATACGCGTTCGCTCATGAATAGTGTTCCAGATATAGCTTGTGTTGTTTGTCCACGGCCGCGTGAAGAGACAGAAGATCGGAGTCATTTGTGATGATGTCATCAGCCATGGATTGACGTTGTTCTCGTGTCAGTTGACTCGCCATGATGGCTTTAACAGCATCCGCACTGGTGTTATCGCGCCGTTGAGTGCGATCAAGCTGGAGTTGCTCAGGCGCATCAATCAACAGTATGCGGTCACACATTTTTTGTTGATTAGTCTCTAATAACAAGGGCGATGACAGCAGGCAATAGGGCGGTTTACAGGCCTGCAGCCGGTTCATTATTTCTTGCCGGATCAAGGGGTGTAACAAGGCTTCCAGCCAGGATTTATGTTCAGCATCGTCAAAAATGATGTGACGCAGTTCCCGCCGATTCAGGCTGCCATCTTCGAGCAATATGCGATCAGCCCCAAAGCGAGTGGCGATTGCCACTAGCGCAGGCATGCCAGGTTTGACCACCTCACGCGACATCAGGTCTGCATCAACAATATCGATGCCATGACTGGCAAACCGATCTGTCGCGGCAGTTTTACCACTACCAATTCCACCGGTAATACCCACCACGGCGACTTTTCCCGGTACCGCTGCCATCACACACCCACCGCCAGATTCAGATACCAGTCCGTGATGACATCGCCCCAGATCAAGGCGATGAAACCGGCAATCGCGAGATAGGGACCAAACGACATGGGAATATTTTTATCGCGACCGGCAAAAATGGCCATGCCTATACCCAGCACGGCACCCGCCATTGAAGACAGAATTACCACGCTCAGCAACTGCTGCCACCCAAGCCAGGCGCCAATTGCAGCCAATAGTTTAAAGTCACCGTAGCCCATGCC
>JAUSPW010000568.1 GCA_030652635.1 Pseudohongiella sp.
GCGTTCTTTTCCACATCAGCAGCGGTCTCGGCCAGCATGGCGTCGATAGACGACTGTTCAACCCGGGTAATTAAGGGCTCAAAATTATTGATCTTATGTGCCAACAACAGCGTTGAGGATGCTGTCCAATCCATTGCTGAAACATTCAAGAAACGCTCGGCTTTTTCTGCCATCGCCGGAAGCACCGGTTTTAGATAGAGCATCAGTAGTCGAAACAAGTTGATGCCGCTGGTGCAGATCGCCTGGACACGCGGGTCTTGAGGATTCGCCTTGGCTAACGTCCAAGGCGCCTGTTCCGCAATAAATTGATTGGCTTTGTCTGCCAGCAACATGATCTGTCTGATCCCGCGCTGGTATTCTCGCTGCTCATATGCCTGCGCGATGTCATCAGCGGCTGCCTGACATTCAGCCAGTAATTCTGAGGCTTCCACCTGCTGACCGAGCATGCCGTCAAAACCACGCGTAATAAACCCGGCGCAGCGGCTGGCAATATTAACGAGTTTGCCCACCAGATCAGAGTTGATCTTGTTTACAAATTCATCCAGGTTCAAATCAAGATCGTCGACACCATTGCCCAGTCTGGAGGCCAGGAAATAGCGCAGATACTCGGGGTTTAAATGCCGCAAATACGTGTGGCCATTGATGAAGGTGCCACGAGACTTTGACATTTTTTTGCCATTCACGGCCATAAAACCATGTGCAAACACCGCAGTCGGCGTGCGATAACCGGCGTCACTTAACATGGCTGGCCAAAACAAGGCATGGAAATTGATAATGTCTTTGCCGATAAAATGATACAGCTCTGTGTCACTACCCGGCGCCCAGTATTCGTCAAAATTGGTTCCGGTGCGATCACAATACTGTTGGAAGCTGGCCATGTATCCGATTGGCGCATCCAGCCAGACATAAAAATACTTGCCTGTCGTATCCGGGATTTCAAACCCGAAATAAGGCGCATCCCGGCTGATATCCCACTCTTGCAGCCCTGCATCCAGCCACTCGCTGAGCTTGTTGGCAACCTGTTCCTGTAATGTTCCACTGCGCGTCCAGGTTTTTAGCATGTCAGTGAATTCAGGTAGCTTGAAAAAATAGTGCTCGGATTCGCGCTGAACAGGTGTGGCGCCAGACAATGTGGAGCGTGGATTGATCAGGTCATTCGGGCTATAGGTTGCTCCACATGCTTCACAGTTATCGCCATATTGATCGTCGGTTTTGCACTTGGGGCAAGTGCCTTTGACAAATCTGTCTGCGAGAAATAAACCCTTTTCTGGATCGTACAACTGGGTAATGTTGCGCACTGCGATGCGGTTGTTGGCACGCAGAGCTTTGTAGATGGTCTCTGAATAATGACGATTCTCGTCACTATGGGTAGAGTGATAATTATCAAAATCTATTAAAAATCCATCATATGCACTCTTATGATCAGATTTTACATTAGCAATAAGCTGCTCTGCAGAGATGCCTTCATTCTCGGCGCGCAGCATGATGGCGGTGCCGTGGGCATCATCTGCACACACATAAATACACTGTTCCCCACGCATTTTCTGAAAGCGTACCCAGATGTCTGTTTGTACGGCCTCCATGACATGACCCAGATGGATAGGCCCATTGGCATAAGGGAGTGCGCTGGTAACCAGAATTTTACGCTTTGACACCGGGATCATCCTTCTCAGTTTGCTTCAATCATTTCAAAATCTTCTTTGCCTACGCCACACTCAGGGCATGACCAGTCTGCTGGTACATCTTCCCATCGGGTGCCTGGCGCGATGCCATCATCGGGCCAGCCTTCGGCTTCGTCATAAATCAAGCCACAAACAATACACATCCACTTCTTCACAATTCACTATTCCTCTTAAACCCCGTTAGGGGAAATGCTGATACTTAAGTTGCTGCGCCTGTTCGCAGACAGGTCGGGGGCCGATGATACTTGATAGACACCATGGCGGGCAAAAGCTGAGCGCAGCTGATACCACTATAGTTCAGAATGTCATGATAAACTCCGCTGCTTTTGGCAGGATGCGGCAAGCGCCTGCATTACATAACAAACGAGAACATGTCCGGTGTCTGAACTTTTTACGGGTCTTATCAGTATCGCCCTGGTGAATCATCTGGTACTTACCCAGCTGTTAGGCCTTGAGGCCTGGTTCGCGGGCCCTGCTGGTTTACGCCGCTCTGCACTTTTTGGACTGAGCGCAGCCTTGCTAATGATCGGAAGCACGCTCATCAGCAATGCATTTTTGGGTCTGACCAGCATGATCGTCGGCAGCCAGGTACGCAGTGGGTTTGCGCTGCCTGTTGTAATGGTGGTCTCAGCACTCTTGCTAATGCCATTGCGGTTAATCCTGATGCGGTTTGCACCCGTTGAATTGCCTGTTTTGAAGCGTAGCTTTCCGCTGCTTGCTCTGAACAGCGCTGTGATTGGAACAGGTTTGCTGGCGACATGGCACGTCAGTGGCGTGGCTGATTTGATAGGGTTTGCGATAGCCAATGCTGTGGCCTTTGTGGTGTTTTTACTTGTTTTTGCAGCGATCCAACAACGTGTGAATACAAATGATGTGCCTGCACCGTTTCGAGGTACGCCAATCTTGCTGATCAGCGCGGGCATCATGTCGCTGGCCATCCTGGCATTTGAAGGGGTTGTGCCATGATCAGCATGTTGGCTGCGGTGTTGGTGCTGGCTGCACTGGTTTTGGGATTCGCCTGGTTAATGCTAAGAGCAGAACGATTGCTTGGCGCCGACGAGTCGCAAAACGCAAAAGCAACGGTGACTCTTACAAATAGTATCAATAACTTACTACCACAGACCCAATGTGGGCAATGTGGATTTCCTGGGTGTCGACCCTATGCCGAAGCGATCAGCCGCGGGGAAAACATCAATCGATGCCCGCCGGGTGGCGCGCACACCATCAAACGAATCGCCGCGTTACTGGATTTACCCGTTGTGCCGCTTGATACCTCACATGGTTGGCATTTGCCGAAGCGTATTGCCAGCATCCGTGAACATGAATGTATCGGGTGCACAAAATGCATACAGGCCTGCCCAGTGGATGCCATCGTTGGCGCTCCTAAACGCATGCATACTGTGATTGTTGCAGATTGCACAGGATGTGATCTGTGTGTTGATCCCTGCCCGGTTGATTGTATTGATATGTTGCCCTTGCCAATCATGTCAGCGCACGCGTCTGTCACTGTTGTGGTGCAAAAATGACTCGCCTGCGCCGCAGTTTTTTTATCACCAAATACTTTAAGCCTTGGTTACTTCGTTTGACGGGTAGAGCCGGTTGGGCGACGACACTGCATGCATTGCCGGGCGGAATTGCACCGGCATCTCACAAGACCCTGTCTTTGCAGCAGAAGATTACTCGTATGCCATCTGGCGAGCTTGGTTTGCCGGCACAGTTGATCCTTCCGCTACGCCAGCACCTGGGACCAGACTCCGTGCCTGTTGTTTCTGTTGGTGATTATGTTTATAAAAATCAGCTGATTGCTGCCGCAAACGGCGAAAAAGGTGTCAGTTTGCATGCGCCCAGTTCTGGTTATATCAGCAGTATCAATTATGCATTGCCTCCCATTAATGAGGCACACGATCCTGAGCGCAGCTGGCAACAGGCTTTGAACAGACACCACAATGCTATCGTAATTGATACCGATGGCAAACATGCCGTCCGGCCTGGTTTGCTCGGTGCGAACGTTGATTGGCGAGTTCGATCGCCAGATGAATTGCGTCAGGCGGTGTTTGATGCAGGGATCTGTGGCATGGGAGGCGCGGGTTTCCCAACGGCAATCAAACTGGGCGCGTCAGCCATAAAAACCCTCATTATCAACGGCGCAGAATGTGAACCCTACATTACTGCTGATGAGGCGCTGATGCGCGAGCACGCTGCCGAGGTTATTGAAGGAGCGTTGATCATTCAGCGGATTTGTGGTGCTCAGTCCTGTGTCATCGGTATTGAAGCTGATAAATACCAGGCCATTGATGCTATCCAGGGTGTCATCAATCAAATCATGAGTGAGCTGCAGCCCGCCAATGCAGGGCAAGCTGGCCTATCCTTGACGCTGATCCCACCGATTTATCCGTCTGGTGGCGAAAAGCAGCTGATTCGCATTATGACGGGGATTGAAGTTGCATCGGGCAAACGCCCGGTAGATGTTGGAGTGTTGTGTCATAGTGTGGCAACAGCGCGCGCGGTTTATAAGGCTGTCAGCGCCGGTGAACCGTTGACCTCACGCATCACAACCTTGACAGGACATGCTCTTAAAACGGCGGTCAATGTAGAGGTAATGATCGGGACTCCGGTTTCACATCTGCTGGACTTTGCCGGCGTGCAGCATTCACAGCTGCAGCGCCTGCTGGTTGGCGGACCACTGATGGGTTATGAGGCCTCAGATCTCGATACTCCCGTGCTTAAAACCAGCAACTGTTTGCTTGCTGGCAGTGAACTGGACATTGCACCCGCCGTCACGCAAAGCAATCCTCACCGGGATTGTATCCGCTGCGATTTTTGTGCGACGGTGTGCCCGGTAAAGCTGCAACCTCAGACGCTGTATTTTGCCGCTCGACATCAACATCACGACGCATCCGTGGAAAATGGCTTGTTCGATTGCATCGAATGCGGCGCCTGCGCGGTGGTTTGTCCCAGCCACATTCCTTTGGTGAACTACTACCGCGAAGAAAAGGCAGTTATTCGAACAGACAATGACACTGCGAAGCAGGCGTACTGGCAATCATTGTTTGAAAAACACCAACAACGCTTGTCGGTGAATGCCATTGATCAGCAGCAGCGCAAACTGGACAAGCTTCAGCATAAGCTTGAAGCAATAGCGGTCGGTGAACCCCTGACTAAAACCCCCGTGCCACCTGTTGTTGCGCCAACCACCAGCAAATCCACGGAGCAGATCAAGCAGGAAATCGAAGCAGCGGTGGCACGAACGCGCGCCAAAAAGGCAGAGCTGCAAAAAAAGAATGATGCTACGCAGGATGCAGACAAATGAATAATGTGAGTCATAAGGTCAGCAGCCCGTTTTTGAAGCCGGTGTATTCGGTGCCCGGTGTGATGGCAACGGTGTTGTTGGCGCTGTTACCTGCCGCTATCTGTTACACATGGTTTTTTGGTGCAGGTTTTCTGATCAATCTGCTGATCACGTCAACCTTAGGATTGCTTTTGGAAGCATTGGTGATGCGTGCCAGAGGCAAGCCTGTGTTCTTTTACCTTGGCGATTTGAGCATATTGGTGACGGCAGCGTTGCTCAGTTTTGCATTGCCGCCGGGTTCCCCCTGGTGGATTGCGACCAGCGGTATTTTTATTGCGTGTGTCTTTGGAAAACACGTGTTTGGTGGATTGGGCCACAACATATTTAATCCAGCAGCGCTCGCATACGTCAGTTTATTGATTTTGTTTCCGCTTCAGATGACTGGTTGGTATCTGCCGGGCTCAGGGAGTTATGCGGAGGCGCCCATTGATCCGCTCAGCGCCTACGGCGTTTATACCAGTCTGCAACTCAGTTTTCCGTGGTTACGTGACTTTGCGCTGACTCCGTTTCCGGTCAGACCGGACGGGTTTGCGACGGCAACGCCGTTGATTGAATACAAATTTGCGGCGCCCTCCAGAATTTTGATGGCAGAACCTGATGGGTTCACGCTGTGGGAGCGAGGAGCGCGCACCGGTTGGGAAATGCTGAGTGTTTCGTTTGCCCTAGGTGGCCTGTTCCTGTTGTGGCGGGGTATCATCAGCTGGCACATCCCGTTTACTGTGGTTGCAGTGGTATTTGTGCTTTCAAGCCTGTTTTATCAACCGGGTCAGGAAGCGATTTTTGGTTCCCCGTGGCTGCATCTGTTCAGCACCTCAACATTGATCGGCGCATTTTTTATTGCGACAGATCCTGCGAGTTCACCGTCCAGCGCGCTGGGCAAGGTCATTTACGGCGCGCTGATCGGTATCGCCATGTACAGCATTCGTATCTGGGGGAGTTATCTGGACTCAGTCGCTTTGGCTATCCTGGCGGTTAATATGTGTAGCCCTTTGATAGATCAGCTGACTGCGCGCACACCGCTCGGACATCCTTCCCGAGTTAAACGTTGGTTGTCAGCATGGAAAAAAACCGCATGAAACCACGTGATCAATCCGAAGCTGCCTTGCACAACTCTCCGCTGATTTTGTTATCACTGGCATCGTTGATATCAGCCAGCACCAGCAGTGGATTAGCCTTGTTTATTGGTTTGACCAGTTGCCTGGTATTGCTGGTCTGCAGCGCCATGTTGTGGCTGGTCCGTCCATGGCTGCAAAAAGAAGCGCTGCTCGCGCGCGCGGATTCGGCACTGACCTTGGCTTTTATTGCACTACTTTTGGCCTCTGTTGTGGGCTCAGTCAGTGTGATTATTCAGATGACACGTTTTGAAGCGTTTGCCGCAGCCGGTATCTGGCTACCATTAATTGCATCAAATGCGTTGATTTACATGCACTTGTTACATTCATGGGAATCTGCTGCAACAAACATGGTAGGCGCAGCCACGGTGCGAGGCGCTCAGTTTACAGCCGTGTTGTTGGTGCTGGCGCTCTTGCGGGAAGTGCTGGGTCATGGCAGCATTTTGACAAACCTGCAGTTGTTGTTGCCGTCCCTTCCTCAAACCGGGGTGAGCATTTTTGAGAACTATCCGCGGCTTAAAGTGTTTGCTTTGCCGGCAGGCGGTTTATTGGTATTGGGTCTTGCACTGGCGTTGATTGAGCAGATGCGACTCAGAAAGCCGCGCCTTGGCCATACCCGTTTGCCGTCGGATGAAAAACGCGTCAGAGTGACCGGGCGGATACAATGAACCGCGACAAACGCTATGCCATCTTTTCACGCCTGCGCGCAGAAAATCCCAACCCCACCACTGAATTGGAGTTTTCGTCGACGTTTGAGTTATTGATTGCCGTGATCCTGTCGGCGCAGGCTACCGATGTCAGTGTGAACAAAGCCACCCGCGTGTTATACAAAGTCGCCAACACGCCTGAGGCGATATTGGCTTTGGGTGTAGACGGGCTAAAAGCGTATATCAAAACAATTGGCCTGTTTAATACCAAGGCCGAAAACGTGATCAAAACCTGTCGGGCACTGGTCGAGCAGCACCATTCGATAGTTCCGGACAATCGCGAGCAGCTGGAAGCATTACCTGGCGTTGGGCGAAAAACTGCGAATGTGGTATTGAATACGGCGTTCCGTCAACCTGCAATGGCGGTTGATACACATATCTTCCGTGTGTCGAATCGTACAGGGCTAGCCCCCGGTAAAAATGTGCTGGAGGTCGAAAAGCGCCTTGTAAAGCTGATTCCCGAGGAATTTCTGCTGGATGCGCACCACTGGCTGATTCTGCATGGGCGCTATGTATGTATCGCACGTAAACCACGTTGTGGTGCGTGCATCATTCATGATTTGTGTGAGTTCAAACAAAAAACCGAGGATTAACGCCCATGCGCGTGAGTGTTGTGCTGTCTACCTATAACTCGCCAGCCTGGCTCGAGAAAGTGTTGATTGGGTACTTCTGTCAGTCTACGTTGGATTTCGAAATAATCATCGCTGATGACGGTTCCCGGGAGGACACTGCACAACTGATTCAAAGACTGCAGACACAGGCCCCCTTCCCGGTTAAACACATCTGGCAGCGAGACGACGGCTTTCGCAAATGCCGGATACTCAACAAAGCGGTATTACATGCCAGTTCACCCTACCTGATTTTCAGCGACGGTGACTGTATTCCGCGTGCTGACTTTATCGCAACGCATGTCAGACGTGCTGAACCAGGGTTTTATTTGTCGGGCAGTTATTACAAATTGCCAATGAGCACCAGCGTGGCAATCACTCACGATGACATTAAAGCCGGTCGTTGTTTTAACAAAGACTGGTTGCATGCACACGGGCTGCCGCGTACACAAAAAACCTTGAAAATTTCTGCCAGTCCGTTCTGGGCCAGGGTGCTGAACCGCGTCACACCCACGCGCTGCAATCTGAAAGGCTCAAACGCATCGGTCTGGCGTGATGATGTTTTGAAGGTCAACGGCTTTGACGAACGAATGCCGTGGGGCGGAGAGGATCGCGAGTTTGGTGTGCGTTTGATTAACGCGGGCATCAAACCCCGGCATGTGCGTTACGACGCGATTTGTATTCACCTGGATCACGCGCGCGGTTATGTGGATGCAGAGCGCGTTAAAGCCAATAAAACCCTTCGGCAGTACAACGAAAAAAATCGTGTTGTGACAACCGAACATGGTATCCAGCAATTAATCGAAAGTGGTTACTCAGCGAAGTTTTAACTCAAGGCTGTTCAGCCACTTGAGCCAACGACTGCCCTGCAAGGGATGATAAACCCACGGGGTCTGCACCTGATCTCGATTTGCCACATCATCGCGAATGTTGAGAAAGTCTTCTGCATACGGCAGCGTGTCAGCACTGCGCTCCAAAAAATGCTCGGCTTCTTTGCCTTGCATGCACGCCAGCGGATAGAAACCGCAGTGATGCTTTTTTTCTCCGAGTTTCAGCGCCAGAGTTCTGCGTTTGCCGCGCCAGGTCGGCGCTGCTGGCAACCAGGCTACAAATGGACTTCGCCAGTACGCCATGGGTGAAAACAGCTGTCGCGCGCGTTGTTCATTGATGGATTCGCGGCCGCCAAATTGCCACTTGTTAGCTCTGAGCCTGCCAACCGATGCAATAAAAATGTCCGAGTACCAGCTGCCGGCGCTGCTGTCAGGTCGCCTGTTATAGTAAAGATTGTCGGCGACAACATACTCAATCTGGTTACGTTGCCTTTCACTGCCTTTTAAGAATGCGTGATGGACAAATCCACGCTTTTTGTCGCTAGCAAACCAGTCTTCCAGGGCTTGTGCATCATCAAACGTCACTGGGCGCGTCAGTTGCATGTCGTCCTGCAGGGTGCACATCAGATCTTCGTTGCCCAGTGTATCAAGCGCCAACTGTAGATTGGCGTACAAGCCACCGTGTTTGCTGTTCAGGGAGGTGTCAGGATTGGTTGGCTGGATAACGCGGTAATCTTTTTGTGCCTGATTCAGCACATCGATCGTGGCGGGATCTGTGCTGTTGTCATCAATGATCAGGACCGGAAAGTCGGGTGCACAAAAGCGGATGCTGTCCAGGCAGTGAGCCAGAAAGTCAGCGCGATTGTACGAAAAGATCACAAAATGCAGCATGGTCTGGGTGGGTATGGACGCGAGATTCCAGGGATAAACTTCAGGACTGCACCATGACCAACAGCTTCTGTCATGGTGCAGAGATGCCGTACTTATTAGATTTTGCGGCCCTTGCCTGCGGCAATGCGCAGTCGCAGTGCGTTTAGCTTGATAAACCCGCCTGCATCCGCCTGATTATAAGCACCTGCGTCATCTTCAAAGGTTGCAATTTTCATGTCAAACAATGAATCAACAGATTCCCGACCCACAACAGCGACGTTACCCTTGTAGAGTTTCAAGCGCACAGTGCCGTTGACGTATTGCTGAGAATAGTCAATCAACGCCTGTAATGCTTTACGCTCAGGTGAGAACCAGTAGCCGTTGTATACCAGTGATGCATATTTAGGCATCAATTCATCTTTCAGATGCGCTAACTCGCGATCCAATGTCAATGACTCAATGGCGCGGTGCGCTTTCATCATGATTGTGCCGCCAGGTGTTTCGTAACAGCCACGGGATTTCATGCCCACATAGCGGTTTTCAACGATGTCAGCACGGCCAATACCATTGGCGCCGCCTACTTTATTCAAGTGCGCCAAGACGCTGGCTGGAGACATGGCTTGACCGTCAATGGAAACGATATCGCCATTCTGATAACCGAGTTCGATATAGGTAGCTTTATCTGGCGCGTTTTCTGGCGATACCGACCATAACCACATGTCATCTTCAGGTTCCGCACCCGGGTTTTCGAGGTGGTCGCCTTCATAAGAGATATGAAGCAAGTTGGCATCCATAGAGTAAGGAGATTTTTGGCCGCGTTTCTTTTCAACCGGAATATTGTGTGCTTCGCAATAGGCCATCAGCTTGTCTCGCGAGTTCAGATCCCACTCACGCCACGGTGCAATGACTCGAATACCGGGTTTCAGTGCATAGGCGCTCAGTTCGAAGCGCACCTGATCGTTACCTTTACCGGTAGCACCATGTGAAATGGCGTCAGCGCCAGTTTCATTGGCAATTTCGACCAGTCTTTTGGCTATCAGCGGGCGTGCGATAGACGTACCCAGCAGATATTCACCCTCGTAGATTGCGTTGGCACGGAACATCGGGAATACAAAGTCGCGAACAAACTCTTCACGCAGATCTTCGATATAAATTTGTTTGATGCCCATCGCCTGCGCTTTGGCGCGGGCCGGCTCGAGTTCTTCACCTTGTCCCAAGTCAGCCGTGAAGGTGACAACTTCGCACTGATAGGTTTCCATCAGCCATTTTGCGATTACTGACGTATCCAGACCACCGGAATAAGCCAAAACGACTTTCTTAATGCCAGACATGCTGAGCTCCTGATATTTAAAGCAGAATTCTTGAGTGTGGAGGGAAAGACGGATCCCCGGGTCCTTGGGGAAAAACAGATGCTGCCCCCGATTCAGGTGGCCATTGTAACCTTAACAAATCAGGTTTTCGACATTGTCTTGCAGACAAGCCTGGGTCATTCGCGCAATAAGCGAATGGTGACCCGTCTATTTCGATCTCGGTCCGCCGCTGTGCGTTCATCTCGTACCACACGAAATTCCGGGGTGGATCCAAAAAAGCGTGTTGCCAACATGGCATCGTCGATACCCTGCGACAACAAATATTCGTGAACAGCGTAAGCACGTATTCTTGAAAATTCCAGATTATCGCGGGGGTTGCCAGATCCGTCAGTAAAGCCATTTACTTCAAATTGATAAACACGAGGATCAGCCTTGACATACGTAACGATGTCATCAAGCTGCTTTTTCATGGCGGCATCAAGCTCGCGCTGCCCGCTGCGCCACAGTACGGTTGATCGTTCAATCTGAGCAAAGTTGACTGGCAGCAGTTGGCCCGTGCACTGGGTATACTCCTGATAAGAACTGCCAAAATTGACTGGGGAAATGCCTACATGTACTGACTCATCTTCGCTGTACCACGCGCGACGCATCAATGTAGGTACCATGCCTCGGCTCAGTTCTGCCAGCATCAGGCGACTTCGTGAGGCATCGAGGCTGACAAGTGGACTTGTAGTTGCCACATCTACATAACCAAGATCACGTACTGGCAGATCATTGCGCCAAACAGGTGGTTGTGACGTCAGCAGGGCCCTGCCCGCTTGCATGGGGCTGTCGTAGGTTCGAAGCAGAAAACTGAGCGCTTCGCCAGCCTGGTGATAAAACACGGCCTCGCCCAGTCCCGGTATTTGCTGGACAAGACTGCACTCAAATATCGAAGACTCAGTACGCCATGCTGCCTGATCAAAGTCAGCATAATAAGAACTCACTTTTCCCGAGGCGTTGAGGTTCGATGCCACGAACATGCAGAGCGTCAGACAAAAAGATAAGGTACACTTACGCCGCGTTTTCATACCGGGGACAAAAATTCCTGTTGATGCCAGACCTGTAGATGCCAGAGGGGCAGCACTTCTCGAATTACTTGATCGGCAGATCAACTTAAAACTTTATAAAAATCTTTAGGTAAGCTTCAACCATGAATGAATTGACTATCATCCGGCCTGATGACTGGCACCTGCATTTGCGTGATGGCGATGTACTTTCAACACTGGTCGGGCATACATCACAGCGCTTTCATCGCGCGATTGTGATGCCAAACCTGAAACCGCCAGTCAGTTCGACTGCCGCCGCCCTTGCCTACCATCAACGCATTGTGGACGCCACTGCGCCCGGTGTTGATTTTCAGCCTCTGATGACATTGTATCTGACAGACCAGCTGAAACCTGAGGAAATTATCCGCGCCAAAAATAGCGGCGTGGTGTTTGCAGTCAAGTATTACCCGGCCGGCGCAACCACCAACTCTGAGAGCGGCGTCACAGCCATGAGCAATGTCTACCCCGTGCTTGAAATGTTGGCAGAAGTTGGCATGCCGCTGCTGGTGCATGGTGAAGTGACCGATGAACACGTCGATATTTTTGATCGTGAAAAAGTATTTATAGACACTCTGTTGATGCCGCTGACACAGCGGTTCCCGACCTTAAAAATTGTGATGGAACATATCACCACCGCAGATGCTGCATCGTTTGTTAAAGGCGCTGGCGATCGCGTTGCGGCAACAATAACGCCTCAACATTTACTCTACAATCGCAACCATATGTTAGTGGGTGGCGTGAGACCCCATTTGTATTGTTTGCCGGTGCTCAAGCGCAATATTCACCAGCAGGCATTGCTGGATGTGGCGACCAGTGCTCATAAGCGGTTTTTTCTAGGCACTGATTCTGCACCACACGCACAGCCTACTAAAGAAACCGCTTGCGGTTGTGCGGGTTGTTACAGCGCTCATGCGGCGATTGAGTTGTACGCCGAAGCCTTTGAACAGGCAGGTGCGCTTCACCGACTGGAAGCGTTTGCTTCCTTTTATGGGCCTGATTTTTATGGATTGCCGCGTAACACGGATACCATCACATTAATACGCGATCCATGGACCGTGCCCGCACACTACCGTTTTGGCAACAGCACCTTGGTTCCTCTCAGGGCAGGTGAAAGCATTCAATGGCGGCTGAAAACAGCCTCGCCCGGAGCAAGTTTCTAATGCATGATTACGACGATAATGATGGTGCCGACACGCTGATGTCAGCACGTTTTCGCGGTTATTTGCCAGTAGTGGTGGATATCGAATGTGGCGGTTTTAATGCCAAAACAGATGCTATTCTTGAAATCTCAGCGGTCATTCTGGGAATGAGTGAGAAGTCTATCCTGCAAGTTGAGCAGACCTATTTCCATCGCGTGATACCTTTTGAAGGTTC
>JAUSPW010000570.1 GCA_030652635.1 Pseudohongiella sp.
GCCATCACCAATATTGCCTGCTGCCGATAAAGGTTGTCCGGGATTAGTAGTGGCATCAATACGCCCGATGGTATTGGTCAATTCGCGCACAAAAAAGCGCGAGCTCAATACGCCCGCGTCATCGGGCAATCGGTACTCAAGGCCCACTTCGTAGCGCACTTCCTCGGTAGGCAGTAAATCCGGGTTGCCGGCATTGACGTCCTGATCTTTGTCAGAGTTGTTTGCGGTTGCCGAAAAATTAGCAAAACTGAGTTGTTGAACTTCTTTGCCAACAGTCGCTTTCAGCTGCAGTGCGCTGGTAATGTTGAACCGATAGTCCAGTGTGGGGCGCCAAAAATTAAAATCCCGGGATTTGGTGAGGTTGCCGGTCTGAGTGATGTCAGAAGTTTCGTACACCAGGCTGCTTTCCAATGACATTCGATCATTAAATGCCCAGTTATGAACTGCAAACCCTTCGTAACGCATCTCTTCAACGCTTGAGCCTGGGTTTGAGATTGACCATGCTGGGCGTAATCCCCCAAACGCGGGTGACGGCTCGGTTGAACCGCTTGTACGACCAATAAACAGACTGGAGTCCAGAATTGTTTGTGCGCGCTCTATACCGACTTGTACGTCCTGTGATTCGGTCAACGACAAGTTATAACTGGTTTGTGCAATACGCTCGCGCGTGCGACTGTTTGATTCCACATACTGCATCTTTTGTTCTGCATCGGAGAGCGATGGCGTCTCTAGTTCAAAGCGTTCACGTATGTTGTTATTGCTCTCGTCGTTGACTATAAACACAAACAATGCCCGACTGCCGTTTTCAAAGCTGTATTCGTAGTCGCCGCCCACTTCCCAATTGCCAAGCGAATAATCAACTCTCTCGCGTTCGCCCTTCAATGACGACCCGGCTGCGCCAATGGAGCCGGTGGGGCCGATGGGGCCGATGGAAAAGTACCGTCGATCAATATCCACCGGATGCTCTGATGAGCCAGCCAGTACATTAAGCTGCATCCTGTGCTGATTCAGGCGATAGCCTAGTGTGACACTAGTCTGAAAGTGAGTCTTGTCTCGTACATTGGTCTCAAGCATCTGCTCGGTTGCGGTGAGATCTGGAGCGTAACTGTTCTCTTCCCGATGCTCGACTCGATACTGAGGATCAGCTTGGAGATTAAAAATTGAGCTGAAGTTTCCGGTCTGTTGATTATGCGATAGAGACAGGCCGGGGGTCAGGGTGCCATCTTCGCGATGGAAATCACTGCTAACCTCAACTGATGTGCTGGAACGAGTATCAACTTCCTGCAAAATGATATTAACCACCTGGTTGGAGCCACGCACAGCAAGTTCTCCTGACGGGTCCCTGATGATCTCGATGCGTTCAACTTCTTTGGCGGGAATGCGACTGAGTTGTGCTCTTGGTGAGTTGTCTTTGCCTGCCAGGCGCTGGCCATTGATGAGCAGGTTGCCGCCTGAACCAAGGCCTCTACCACCACCGCCGCCGTTGATGCTTACGCCAGGTATTCGGTCGACCATGTCATTAACGGAAACAGGATTGTAGGGTTGGAAAAATGAGGCCGGATAAATGACTGTTGCGTTGTGTGATTCGATTGGTTCTGGTTCTTCAGCGTTTGCCAGCGACAGGCCATTTGTTATGCTCGAGATGGCTACTACCAGTGTGCTGGCACTGAAAAAGGGTGAGATTTTAAACCTGCGAGTCATGATAAGCTCCGGGTGTTATTGCCGAGCACAAACAAATGGATTCTGGTAAATCGCTTCGGCGCGTACATATCTGATAGTTAATTTCAATATTGTTAATGTTATCAAAAATTTGACGCAGGTTACTGTGACAATTTGTGAGATTCTGCCGATAAATTCATGTTGTTTGAGGCAATATTATGGCGAAATTAAGGCATGTGCTGATTACAGGAGGGACTGGCTTTGTTGGTGTGCCATTGACGGCCAATTTAATTGACCATGGTTGGCAAGTGACAGTGCTGGTACGTGATTATGCGCGCGCAAGGCAAATCCTGGGTGCGGCACCAACATTGATCAGGAATCTGGACGAAATTCAAAATTCGGATCAGATCGATGTCATGATTAACCTGGCTGGTGCGGGCATTGCCGATCAGCGCTGGAGTCATGACCGAAAAAAGATCTTGCTGGATAGTCGAGTACAAACAACGCGGGGGTTGGTTGCGTTGGCGCAGCGGTTGGAAACCAGACCTGCTTTATTGATTAGCGCGTCAGCTATCGGATTTTACGGCAGTTCTGACGAGCGTCCCTTGGACGAATCGGCAGCGGGCGGCGATGAGTTTACACATGAGTTATGCAAGCGCTGGGAAGAAGAGGCAAGCAAGGCTGAGGCACTGAACATGCGGGTCTGTATTATGCGTCTTGGTGTGGTTCTAGGCACAGGGGGAGGCATGCTTGGGCGTTTGTTGCCAATTTTTAAGCTTGGTCTGGGGGGGCGGACAGGGACAGGGCGACAGTATCTGTCCTGGGTTCACAGAGATGACGTAATCAGGGTCATCGATTGGCTGATCCAATCGGACGTGAGCGGCGTTTTTAATGTGACGGCGCCCGAAGCTGTCACCAATACACGGTTCAGCCAGCAATTGGCGGAGTCGCTCAATCGGCCATTTTTGTTCCATCAGCCTGCGGTCATTGTGCGCTTGATGTTTGGCGAGATGGGCGAGCGATTACTGCTGAATGGTCAAAATGTTGTACCCAGGCGCTTGCTAGGTCTTGGCTACCAGTTTGGCTACCCAGGGCTTCACGAAGCACTGCAAACCATCATTAATCACAACAACAAGTCGGATTCCTGGTCGTAACGGCCTGGTGATTGAATTATCACCCGCGTAGATACAGCCTTGTTTTGCGATTTGCAGTTTAATTAAGGATAATACCCGGCTTTCGCAGGCGGTCGGTTCTCATATAGTAGAACCAGAATTCAGCACGAACTAATGAAGCAGGCATCAGCACGTTTTAAGGGGAGAACAAGGCATGCAACGCGAGTCTATGGAAGTTGATGTTGTCATCGTGGGAGCGGGGCCGGCTGGTTTGTCGACCGCTTGTCGTTTGCTGCAACTTGCAAAGGAGGCCGGAAAGGAAATTTCTGTTTGTGTGCTGGAAAAAGGTTCCGAAGTCGGTGCGCATATCCTCTCAGGTGCGGTTTTTGAGCCATCTGCACTGAACGAGTTGTTCCCGGACTGGAAAGAGCGTGGCGCACCTTTAAACACCGCCGTCACGGGTGATGATATTTATTACCTGCCGGGATCAGAGAAATCCATACGATTCCCTGATCTGCTGGTGCCTAAACCCATGCGCAACCATGGCAACTATATTATTTCCTTAGGGAATCTGTGCCGCTGGCTTGCTGAGCAAGCTATGGAGCTGGGCGCCGAAATTTTCCCAGGTTTTGCTGCCGCCGAAATTCTTTACCATGAGGATGGCACCGTCAAGGGAGTTGCTACCGGTGACATGGGTGTTGATGCCCATGTTGAGAAAAAAGACGCTTACGAGCCCGGGTTTGAATTCCACGCCAAGTACACCATTCTGGCGGAAGGCTGCCGTGGTCATCTTGGTAAAGAACTCATTGCCAGATTTGATCTCGACAAAAACAGTGACCCACAACATTACGGCATTGGTTTAAAAGAGGTCTGGGAGATTGATCCGGCCAAACATAAAGAAGGACTTGTGGTGCATACCGCGGGTTACCCCATGCTGGGTGACAGCTATGCCGGCTCCAGCGGTGGTTTCCTTTACCATGCTGAGAACAATCAGGTTTACCTGGGATTGATCGTTGATCTTGGTTATAAAAACCCGCATATCAGTCCGTTTGACGAATTCCAGAAATTCAAGCATCACCCGGTCATCAAGCAGTATATCGAAGGCGGAAAAAGGCTAAGTTATGGTGCGCGGGCACTTAACAAAGGTGGCTTGAACTCACTGCCCAAAATGAGTTTCCCCGGTGGATTATTGATTGGTTGTGATGCCGGTACCCTTAATGCTGCCAAGATCAAAGGCAGTCATACCGCTATGCGCTCTGGCATGCTGGCAGCTGAATCCATTATGGAGTCGCTCAAGCAGGAAGCGGTACCCGCAGGACATGACCTGACTGAGTACGGTGATCGTTTTGCAAAATCCAGCCTGCGCGATGAGTTACATAAAACCCGCAATTTCAGTGCCGGATTCCACAATTTCGGATTCTGGATTGGTAGCAGCCTGAGTTTTATAGAGCACAATATTTTTGCTGGGCGGTTCCCATTGACCTTCCATGACAAATCACCAGACTATGCCCAGCTCAAACCCGCATCGGCGTGCAACAAGATTGTCTATGCTAAACCGGACGGTAAAATAAGTTTTGATAAGTTGTCATCTGTGTTTTTGTCCAATACCAATCATGCTGAAGACCAACCCTGTCATTTGAAGCTGATAGACGCAACAATTCCCATCAGCCATAACCTGCCCATTTACGACGAACCTGCTCAACGCTATTGCCCTGCAGGCGTTTATGAGGTGCTGGATGATGGTGCCGGTGGTAAGCGCTTCCAGATAAATTCCCAGAACTGTGTGCACTGCAAAACCTGTGATATCAAGGATCCGTCTCAAAATATCACCTGGGTAGTGCCTGAAGGCAGTGGCGGCCCAAGTTATCCAAATATGTAAACAGCCTTTGGTTGTTGGTTTGCGTTATTCTGGTGCAGAATAAAGAGCCGGTGTTGGAATAATCCCCAACACCTGGCGGTCTTTCTCAGAACGATTTTCCGACTGGGTGAC
>JAUSPW010000574.1 GCA_030652635.1 Pseudohongiella sp.
GTGTGCGAAGTGGTTGTGCTGCCTGATATTTTGGTTAAATTTTCTTTAGGTGGTGTTTCTAATGCCCCCAGCGTGTCAACCTGCAAACGTAGGTATAATGAGAGTGGCTCGCGCCGTCTATTACTCGAAATATTGAAACTGGCACTTTACAATTTCTTGGGCGCTAAGTATTACTACAGGCTAATTTTTCATTTCAAGTATGAATATCAGAAAAGAACGTCACCATAGGGGCACAGAGTTTAAGTTTACACAGAAATCTGGTTATTAAAACTAATCTCACAGTCTCCCGAATGTATCCTCAAATCTAACAATATCGTCTTCCCCCAAGTAACTCCCGCTTTGTACTTCAATTAATTCCAGCTTTACCTTTCCTGGGTTGCGCAATCTGTGGGTTTCTCCAATAGGGATATACACTGACTGGTTTTCTGTAAGTAGAGTCTCTTGATTACCTACTTGCACTACAGCTGTACCAGATACTACAACCCAATGTTCCGCACGGTGATGATGCATCTGCAAGGACAAAGAAGCCCCAGGTTTTACAGTAATCCGTTTTACTTGGTACCGCGTGCCGTTATCAATTGAATCATAGCTCCCCCAAGGGCGGTGGACCTCTCTGTGGAATAGATGCTCCTCTCGATCGCAGTTCGCTATTTCTTCAACGGCCTGTTTGACCAGTTGTACTTGCTTTTTGTGGGCAACAAGTAATGCGTTTTTTGTATCTACAACGATTAAATCATCCAATCCTATAGTGACTACTAGCTTATTTTTGTTATCGTTATGAACAAGCGTATTATGAGTATTGATATTGATCACATCACCGATGGACGCTGTATTGTTGCCATCTTTATCTAGTATTTCCCATATTGCTCTCCAACCACCGATATCACTCCACCCAGCATTTAGTGGTACGACACGGACATTACGGGCTTTCTCCATAACTGCATAGTCGATGGAATCACTTGGGCTAAGGGCAAATGCGTCGGCATTAACCCGAACAAAATCTAGATCATTTCTTGCATTTTTTATAGCCAATGAGCATTGTTCTACAATAGCAGGCTGGGAGATCTTTAACGCTGCAAGGTAAGCAGTGGCCTTGAAAACAAACATCCCGCTGTTCCAAAGATAATGGCCGCTTTTCAAATAGTGCTCGGCAGTGGCGAGATCTGGCTTTTCAACAAAACTTTTTACAGGTAAACATGGCCCGTTTCGATGTTCCACCTGAATGTATCCATAACCTGTTTCTGCGTGACTCGGCACAATACCAAAAGTCATAAGATACTCACCATCTACTGCAGCGGCCACTGCCTCTTGTAACGCTTCATTAAATGCTATTTGATCGCTGATCACATGGTCTGCAGGAAATACGGCAATTACCGCATCTGGGTCGATACTGATTGCGTGTAGTGCAGCTAATGCAATCGCTGGCGCAGTATTTTTAGCCTCAGGTTCCAAGAGTATGGCAGCTGGTTTTATGTGGATGCTGTGTAACTGCTCTGCCAACATAAAGCGGTGATCTTCATTACAAACCACAATGGGAGCTGCCAAGTGCCTAACCCGTAGTGCCGTTTCTTGCAGCAAGGTGTGATCACCACCAGTAAGCTTGTGAAATTGTTTGGGGTAGTGTTTCCTTGACAGTGGCCAGAGTCGAGTACCGGAACCGCCTGATAGAATGACAGGTATAACGTGATCCATTTTTTGATTACCAGGTAAAATTATAATTAACTCTTAAAAAGTCCCGAGAGGTTTATCGATTTAGTCATATAACATAAATATATTTTGCTAAATTTCCATAGAGTAGCGCCATAAATGCACATTAACAATAATCCAAAAAATGAATTTCATGAATAGAGAGATACCTACTAGTTTAAGAAGTCCGAGTCAATCATTCGTGATAGCCCTTCTTCAGTTGTGTATCGCCCTGAGTATCCGTCACTAACTAGTCTTGCTGTATTGATAGTGGTTTCAGCAGAGAATTTTCGAATTCTGATTCGACTAACTGGTAGTTTTCTTCCAGATATTTTCGCCACAAAATCAAAAAATATTCCGGCAATGTCTCCAGCCCAAATGGGTACGAAAAATTTGGGTAGTTTCGCACCAAGTTTTTCCGAGATAACTGTTGCTATTTCTTTGCTGGTAAGATCTGGTTTGTCGCAGTAATTATAAATTTTAACTCCAGAATTATTTAATTGCAGAGCTAGAATCAGAGCTAAGTTTCCAACATAACCCATCGATTTTCTATTTTGACCGCTACCGACCATGATAAAGCGTCTTGATTTAATTTGGCTTATCAAGTTAAAAACATTACCTCTATTATTTTCCCCAAAAACTACTGCAGGCCTAAATATTATTAGGCTTCTATCTTCATCCTGGCTAGCCCAATCAAGAAACAGTGCTTCCGCTAAGAGTTTGGACTTGCCATAGTCATTGAATGGATCTGGAGGACAATTTTCATCGGGATTGTCTTTGTCCAAACCATAAATAGCGACTGTTGAAGTGAAAACAATTTTTGAAACATTATGGTATGTTGCGGCTGTAATAATATTCTTTGCCCCCTCCACGTTAACATCGTAGTAGAGTGAAATTGGAGTCACGTCATCTCTATGTTCAGCCGCTAAGTTGAAAATTACGTCAATACCCTTGCATTCATGCATGAGGTCTGACTGAGATCTAACATCACCAAGAACAGATTTTTCTGGGTAATTTGTACTTTTTTGTAAGTCAAAAATCCTTACATTGTGGCCTATTTCAAGTAGCTCACTTACCAAGCGAGTTCCAATAAACCCACTCCCACCGATAACTAAAATATTCATCTGACTAGTCTCTATTTTCTGAACTTTATGTAACCAATGACTGCGTACTGAATAAAGTGATAGGTAGCTTTTATTGGATTTACTTTCTCCAGTTCGCGGAGAATTTTCCAGTGATATATGGCAGATTTAAATTTATTACTCGAAACTGAGTCGCTTTTTCTCACGCGATAGAAGGCAAGCGGTTGATTTATTGAGTATGCGTAAGGCACAACTTTCAAAATTGCCAACCAAAGTCCATAGTCTTGTCTTTTGAGTATGTTAGGCATATATAATTTGCCCAAAATGCTTGAGTCGTAAATCGCGGTAAGACATGGGATATAGTTACTGTTGAGCATCTTCGGATAACTGACTTTTCTGGGTCTTTCTATGATGCCGCTGATTACTTGACCATCTTCATCTATTTTTTTGTACTCAGTAAAAGTGAGGGCAAATTCGCCCTGTTTCATAAAATTGATTTGCACCTCTAACTTTTCTGGTGTCCATTGGTCATCACTGTCCAGAAAAGCGATAAATCTACCTTGAGCCAGTCGTATCGCTGTGTTTCTTGCCTCTGCTGGGCCTACATTGTCTTCAAGTTTAACTAGCTGAATTCTATTATCTTTTTCACAATACGTTTCAATTATTTCACAGCTTCGGTCAGTTGATTTGTCATCAACAATAATCATCTCCCAGTTTTGAAATGACTGCTTCAAGACGGAATCCATTGTCGAAGCTATGAATTTCTCGCAATTATAATTTGCTGTAACTACAGTCACTTCCGGTCGTTTACTGGTCATATTAGGTATGCCTGGTGGCGCTTCTGCTCAGATAACTGCATGATAGAGACGAGATTCTAACACACGTGCGATTATGGTCTGACAGTCATTTTTGCTAGTTACTTTTGTACCATGTTATAGAAGCCTAGGTGAATTATCTGGGCCTAGATATCCGGGGGGCATTCGTCAGTTTACCCACTACGAAAAATATTGATCACGTGTTTCATAGCTATCTCAGGCATTTTGAAAGTTTGATGGATTTTATCATGGTGATTTGTTCCTGGTAGCCCTGTGCGCGGGGGGTTGATACTATCCGGCAAATGTTTTTTGACGAGATGCTGTTAACCAAGTCACGAAAACTGTAATAAAGTGTAAAAAGACACTTACGTAATTGAATTAACAGTCGATACTTGATCTGAATTTTGATTATTATACGTATAGACATTGATTGGCTCGGGGGGGGTGTCACAGATGCAGACAAACAAAATCATGACTGAAGCAAAACTCGATGAAATTGCGCGCGTGCGACATGGTTTTGTGGCGGTGATGCTGGCTGCGTCGGTGTTGTCCCTGGTGATTGATGTGTTTTTTGTTTGATCGCGCCCCATAGCCAATAAAAAAAGGACAATAACCATGAGCAAGTACGCTGAGATCCGCGCCAAAATCACCGAATTGCAAAAGCAGGCTGACGAGATCTATGTCTCGGAAAAGAAGGCGGCGATTGCTGACATCAAGGACAAGATCAAAACCTACGGCATCACCGCTGCCGAAATCGGGCTGGAGAAGAAGCCTGTAGTCGACAAAACCGCTAAAGCTGCCGGTGTTAAAAAGGCAGCAGCTGCCAAACCTGCACGTAAATCCAAAGCCACCGCCAAGCCCTCAGCGGCGCAGTTTGTTGGGCCGAATGGCGAAACCTGGGGTGGTGGACGCGGCAAGCGTCCGGCCTGGGTGAATGCGATTCTGGCAGCGGGTGGGGAGTTGGAGCAGTATCGGGTTAAGTAACCACAATCCCTGCACGCGCACCCACTTGCTGAGCCAGCCTCAAAAAATCCTGATAGCAACTTCTGACCGCTTCCACGTGCGCACCGATAGCGCCGTCGGCAGGTTTGAGCGAGAACATCGGTTTGTTGGCCTCCATCGCCAGTGGCATCAAGCTACGATAGTGTTTCAACTGAGCAAGATTATGTGGATCATTTGCCAGCGACGGTATCAGGCCGAGTGCTTCATTGAGCACTGACTCGCGGTATACAGTCGGAATTCTATCCATCCATCGCATGTAGGCTTTGACTGGGCGGTTGTCGCGTATGCCGTGCTGCATCACAACATAACCAGCTGGGTGCATGCTGCCCTTTGGCACTGAAAGATCGGGTGGCGCCTTGTCGATTAACCCGGACCAATTTTCTCGCCACTCTCTCAGCGTTGGGCCCAGGTTTTTAAGACCTTGTAATGAAAACAGATCAGGGGTTAATGGCACAACCACATGATCGGATGCGATCAATGCTGCACGATTAATGGCACCCAGATTGGGGCCAACATCAATAAGCACCAGCTCGGCTCCCCAACTGGCGGCTTGCTGAACCATCCGATGAAACGCGGTCATGGTACGAAACGCAGATTCATCTTTGTTATGACAGCGTGGCCAGGCGTCTGACAGTTTATCCTCGAAGCGTGATAACCCAAGATCGCCCGCCAGCAATCCAAGATTTGGATGCAGCATTTGAATCGCGGGCGTCGCAATGTCACCTATGCCGCGCAGTATTGGACGAATTGCACCATAGACCGTGTCAGGGTGCTCGTCGTCTGGCCACAAGCGCTCTAGCTCTTCCTCGCTCATGAACATTGAAGTCAGGTTGGCCTGCGGGTCAAGGTCAACGGCCAAGGTTGGAATGCCGCGGTCTGCATACATCCAAGCCAGGTGGTAAACCAGCGAGGTTTTACCAACGCCACCCTTGTTGTTAAAAAATGCGATCGTTTTC
>JAUSPW010000583.1 GCA_030652635.1 Pseudohongiella sp.
TGCATGGCCTCGTCGTCACCAGCGTCTTTTTGCGCAACCTGCTCATGAAAGCGTGCTGCTTGATCTTCCGCATCATTTAACTCTGAGAAGCCATTGGCCAGTTCGCGCCCGCCTATCATCAACTCAAAGCGGTCAGTTACATCGGGATTGCTGTCACTGCGTCGCGCCAATGGTGAAATTTCCGTTGGATACTCGGTGATAAACGTTGGCTGCAGCAGATGATGTTCAACAGCCACATCAAATATCTCCATCATAATGCGACCGAGTCCCCAGGAAGCCTCAACTTTAACGCCATGTTTACCCGCCAACTCAGCAGCGCCTTCACGGGTTTGCAGTTGTTCATGTGTGACGCCCGGACAGTAACGAACAATCGAATCCCGTACACTCAAACGGGTAAACGGCTGCGCGAAATCGATTTCCAGGCCCTGATACACAATGCTTGTAGTGCCCAGCACTTCCATGGCGATCTGCCGAAACATGGCTTCGGTGAAGTCCATGAGATCGTGATAATCCGCATACGCCTGATAAAACTCCACCATGGTGAACTCGGGATTGTGCCGCGTGGACAGTCCTTCGTTACGGAAATTACGATTGATCTCAAACACTTTTTCAAAACCACCCACCACCAGACGCTTCAGATAAAGCTCCGGCGCGATACGCAAATACATGGCCTGATCAAGTGCGTTGTGGTGCGTCACAAATGGCTTGGCACTGGCGCCACCAGGGATCACATGCATCATGGGCGTTTCAACTTCCATAAAGCCTTGAGCCTGAAAATACTGGCGCATACTGTTAACGATTTTTGAGCGCAGAATAAACGTGCGACGCGACGCCTCGTTGGCTATCAAGTCCACATACCGCTGGCGATATCGCACTTCGGTATCTGACAAGCCTTTCCACTTGTCTGGAAGCGGGCGCAGGGCTTTGGTCAACAGACGCAAGGACTCAACATTCACTGTCAGCTCGCCTTTACCCGTGCGAAACACTTCACCATGTACACCGACGATGTCACCCAGATCCAGCGATTTGATTTCTTCCATCACCTCTGCTGGCAAAGCTTTGTGATTAACATACAGCTGCAGGGCTTCACTGCTGTCCTGTATCACCAGAAATGGGCCGCGCTCACGAATCAGACGGCCGGCAACTTTAACCTTGCGAGCCAGCTTTTCCAGATCTTCACGGCTGGTATCAGCATACTCGGTATGAATATCCTGAGCGTGTGCATCTCTTCGGAAATCATTCGGAAATGCATTACGTTTCTGCTGAATGGCATGCAGTTTTTCCCGACGCTGGGCAATCAGCTTGTTCTCTTCGTGGGCTGACAGTGTATGTTGATCTGCGCCGTGCGTGTTTGCCTGATCTGAAGTTGTCTGAGTCATCTGCGATTACAATCCCATTTTTAAGCTGGCTTCAATAAATCGGTCAAGGTCCCCATCTAGCACAGAACCCGTGTTGGTATTCTCCACGTTGGTACGCAGGTCTTTGATGCGCGACTGATCAAGCACATAAGAACGAATCTGGCTGCCCCAGCCGATATCGGACTTTTCTGCCTCAACCGCCTGCGCCTCTTGCCTGCGTTTAAATTCCTCAAGCTCGTACAGTTTGGCTTTTAACTGTTTGATGGCCTGATCTTTGTTTTTGTGTTGTGAACGCTGATTCTGGCACTGCACCACAATACCGGTCGGCAAGTGCGTCAATCGAATCGCAGAATCGGTGGTATTAACGTGCTGACCACCCGCTCCGCTTGACCGGAAGGTATCAACCCGGACCTGTGACATGTCGAGATCAATCTCGATATCATCATCAATCTCTGGTGATACAAACACCGATGAAAACGAGGTATGACGCCGGTTACCAGAGTCAAACGGAGATTTCCGTACCAATCGATGCACGCCTGTTTCTGTGCGTAACCAGCCAAACGCATATTCGCCTGTGAAAAGCAGCGTTGCGTTTTTTATACCCGCCACATCACCTGAGGTCACATCGACCACCTCGACCTGAAAACCCTTGGCCTCGCCCCAACGCAGATACATACGCATCAGCATTTGCGCCCAGTCTTGAGCTTCGGTGCCACCCGAACCTGCCTGAATATCCAGATAGGCACTGTTTGGATCCATTTTGCCTGAAAACATGCGGCGGAACTCGAGTTCCTTCAGCGCAACTTCCAGTCCATCCAGTTCTATGCTGACCTCGCCAAGCAAGGCCTCATCGTCCTCATCTTGGGCAAGCTGCAAAAGTTCGCGGCAATCGTTCAAACCACCATTCATGCGTTCAATGGTTTTGACTACTCGTTCGAGATTGACCCGCTCGCGGCCAAGCTCTTGTGCAACTTCTGGTTTATCCCAGATTGCTGACTCGCCCAGTTCGAGTTCGACCTCTGTCAGACGCTCCTTTTTGGTGTCATAGTCAAAGATACCCCCTGAGCGTGTCTGTGCGCTCCGCGAAGTCTTTGATTTTCAGCAAGAAGGGATTAATTTCCATGAGGGTTCCTGAACAGTCACGACACCAAAAATTTGAGTCGCGCATTTTACACCAGTACGCCATTGTTTTCACAGGCAAAATGCCAAGGTACTGTTCATCACATGCAATCACGGCGAATACGTTACAATTCACGCATCAAATTCCCTGCCCCAGGTTGTAGAACACGCACATGACCCAGCCCCCAAACCCTTACGAATCTGGCTTGCTGGAGCAGGCAGACCTGCTCTGGCAAGATGACGGGGCTCCGTTTTCAACGCACTACGGTGACGTCTATTTCTCTCGAAACGGCGGACTGGCAGAGACACACCATGTATTTTTGGAGGGTAATCTCCTTCAACAACGCTGGCGAGAGCAGGATACCCGCGAACACCCTGGTGTTTTTACGGTTTGTGAACTTGGTTTTGGCACCGGCCTGAATTTTCTGAGCTCCTGGCGACTTTGGCAACAAACTGACTGCAAACGCCTGAGACTTCACTATATCAGCTGTGAAAAACACCCATTGGCGCACGCTGCCCTAGGCAGAGCCCTGCAACAATGGCCTGAATTGTCTGAATTTTCAGCAGCCCTGCTGCAAAATTACCCTGATCACAGCGCAGGTTATCATCGTATTCCGATGTTATTGCCCTCGGATAAACATCAAACGCCCGGTACAATCTCAATTCTGCTTGATCTCTATTTTGGTGATGCCCAGGACTTGTTGAACCAGCAATCAAACCAGGGCGCCAAGATTGATGCCTGGTTTCTTGATGGTTTCACACCCAGTCAGAACCCGGCACTGTGGAGCGAAGAGATTTTAAACACCGTTGCCCGGCTTAGTCGCAGCGGCAGTACATTAAGCAGTTACAGTGTGACCGGCAGAGTTGTGCGCCACTTAAAAACGCTGGGATTTAATGTAGAAAAACGTAAGGGATTTGGACCCAAACGACACATGTTGTTTGCTCACATGGAACAGGAAGCCGTCCCATGCCAACCAGGAGTTCAGACTGCCGTGGTCATCGGCGCAGGTCTTGCGGGTGCTACTGTCGCTAACAGTCTGGCGGTTCGGGGCATTAGGGTAACGGTGATCGAGCAGGCAGCTGAGATCGCCGGTGGCGCGTCCGGCAACAGACAAGCGATTGTGCAACTGCGCCTGAATAAGCAACTGGATTCACAGTGGCAATTCCATGTGCACAGTTATCTGTATGCGTTGCGTTTTTATTCCCACCTCGATGCGCTGTCTGAGTCTTTGCCTAACTGGCACCCTTGTGGTGTGCTGACCTTGAACAGCGCCTACACAAATACCCGCGAGGCGGCCGACAGCAACACCTTGCGACACACCTACGCCCACTATCCAAGCGCCATTTTACAAGCGCTCGATGCCACGCAAGCCAGCAGCTTGACCGGACTGGAGTTGCAGGAAGACGGACTCTGGCAGGCGGGTGGCGGTTGGATGAATCCCAAAAAGTGTTGCATGACCTGCCTGACTCACCCGTTAATCACTGTGCTGACTCAGACAAGAGCCAGCAAACTGACATATGACAACAACGAGTGGACAGTGCATTGCGAAACAAATATCAAAGCGGATGCTGTGGTCATTGCCAACAGTTTTGCAGCGCGGACGTTTGAACAAACCTCAGATGTCCCGGTTACGCCTTTGCGCGGTCAGGTCAGCCATCTGCCAAAAAACAGCTTAAGCAGTGGTTTAAAACAGGTAATTTGCAGTCAGCGCTACATTGCACCCGCTGACCTGGAAGGCCATCACTGCATTGGGGCCAGCTATGTAAAACAGAGCATAGACACCGGGCTGACAACGCTCGAGCATCAGGAGAATATCCAAAAGCTTGGCGGTCTTGCAGTGATTCTTGGCTTCGAAAATCAGCTGCCTGACTCAGGTAGAGCCGGTCTCAGGGGCGCATCGCGAGACTATATGCCCATCGCTGGCGCCGTACCTGATTCGCGTTTACCCGCTGATGTGTATGGCGGAGCACTGCTGGTGCGCCGCCATGAACCCGAGGGGGAAAAAGATTCTGAGGACTTTCCGCGCTTGCCAGGCCTATACCTGAGTACAGGGCATGGTTCGCACGGCAGCGTCAGTTGTCCAATCATTGCCGAGCATCTTGCAGCACTGATTTGCGGCGAGCACAGCCCCTTGCCCAGGGCATTGTCAGATGAAATTGATCCGGTCAGATTTATACGCCGTCAGCGCCGCCAACAACAAGCGCGCCGCTGACGTGTATCAACCAGTGTGTAATTTAAGACTGAGTGCCCGGCTGCCCAGAGAGACTGAACGACTGGAAAAAAGCACGCAGTGCGCGCGCCATCAACCAGCCATCATCACTGCCAGCGAGTTCTCGAATGGAGTGCATACCAAAGGTCGGCACACCAATATCGATGGTTTCCACGCCCAGCCCTGAGGCGGTAATAGGACCAATGGTGCTGCCACATGCCATATCACTGCGCACCACAAAGGCCTGTGATGGAATTCCCGACTGCTCACACAACGCACGGAACATGGCGGTACTGCGGCTATTGGTGGCATAACGCTGGTTAGCGTTAATCTTGATGACCGGCCCACGATTCAGAATCGGCCCGTGATTACCAT
>JAUSPW010000585.1 GCA_030652635.1 Pseudohongiella sp.
ATCAAGCGTCTGATGGACCTTGGTTGCTACCGTGGCATTCGTCACCGTCGATCGCTTCCGGTTCGTGGTCAGCGCACCAAGACCAATGCGAGAACTCGCAAAGGTCCGCGTAAGCCGATTCGTAAATAAGATTTGATGTCCGGCCGTTAACTAACGGCTGGGCTACAAGATAAACGCTTTAATCTGATTCAGGAAATATCTATGGCAAAGCCAGCAGCTAAAGCAGCCCCGAAGAAAAAGGCGCGTAAGGCGGTCGTTGACGGGATTGCATTTATCCATGCTTCCTTTAATAACACGATCGTGACAATCACTGACCGTCAGGGCAATGCTCTGAGCTGGGCTACCTCTGGTGGTTCTGGTTTCCGTGGTTCGCGTAAAAGTACACCGTTTGCTGCGCAAGTAGCGGCGGAGAGAGCGGGTAAAGCTGCTATCGAGTTGTACGGTCTGAAGAACCTTGACGTAAAAGTTAATGGTCCAGGTCCAGGACGTGAGTCAGCGGTACGTGCATTGAACACGTGTGGTCTTAAAGTTGGCAACATCACAGATGTAACGCCAATCCCGCACAATGGTTGTCGTCCCCCGAAAAAGCGCCGCGTTTAATCGTACACTTTTTGGATCAGTTACAGCTTATTCCGGCTTAGTGCCGAGATTAGTAAAACAGGAGTCAGTATATGGCCCGTTATCTAGGCCCGAAATGCAAACTCGCCCGACGTGAAGGAACAGATTTGTTCCTGAAGAGCGGCGTTCGCCCGCTGGAAAGCAAGTGCAAGGCAGAAACCAAGCCCGGTCAGCATGGCCAGGGTCGCGGTCGTTTGTCTGACTACGGTGTACAGCTGCGCGAGAAGCAGAAAGTACGACGTATTTACGGCATTCTTGAGCGTCAATTCAGCACCTACTACAAAGAAGCAGCGCGTCGTAAGGGCGCAACGGGTGAAAACCTGCTGCAACTGCTGGAGTCGCGTCTGGATAACGTGGTGTACCGAATTGGTTTTGGTTCAACCCGTGCCGAGTCTCGTCAGCTGGTTTCACACAAAGCGATTCTGGTAAACGGCGCAGTCATCAATGTGCCTTCATATCAGTTGTCAGCTGGTGATGTGGTTTCTGTCCGACAGAAAGCCAAAGAGCAGTTGCGTATCAAGGCGGCGATGGAGCTTGCTGCGCAGCGCACTGCAAGCGACTGGATTACCGTAGATACCAGCAAGCAACAGGGTCAATTCACCCGCAAGCCGGAACGTGCCGACCTGTCAGCTGATATTAACGAAAACCTGATCGTAGAGCTTTACTCTAAATAAGTCTGAACAGGCCTTCGACACCTCTGATGAGGAGAAGGCTTCAGTCCAGTAAACTCAAAGATTGCCAGGCTAATTGTTAAGGGTGAACCCATGCAGATTTCGTTGTCGGATTTTCTTACACCACAGTTGATCAAGGTTGAAGAGTTTGACAAGTATCATTCAAAAGTGGTGCTTGAGCCTCTCGAGCGTGGTTTTGGCCACACTCTGGGGAATGCGTTAAGAAGAATCCTGCTGTCTTCCATGCCAGGTTGTGCAGTGGAAGAGGTTGAAATCGACGGTGTTGTGCACGAGTACAGCAGCATCGAAGGTGTTCGTGAAGACGTTATCGAGATTCTGTTGAACCTCAAAGGCGTAGCGATCATTTTGAATGGTCAGGACCACGCCGTATTGACATTGAACAAAAAAGGCGCGGGTGTAGTAACTGCGGCTGACATCGTTGGTGACCACAACGTCGAGATTGTTAATCCAGAGCACGTTATTGCCAACTTGAATTCAGCTGGCTCGCTGAACATGCGTATAACAGCACGTAAAGGCCGTGGATATGTTCCGGCTGACGCTCGTCGTCGCGATGATGATGAAACGCGTGCAGTTGGTAAGCTGATGCTTGATGCAACCTACAGCCCGGTACTCAGCGTGGCCTACTCAGTTGAAAGCACTCGTGTAGAGCAGCGCACTGACCTGGACAAGCTTGTTATTGATTTGAAGACCAATGGCACCATCGATCCTGAGGAAGCCATTCGTCGTGCTGCGACTATTCTGCAGCACCAGCTAGCGGTATTTGTTGACCTGCAGAGCCATGAAACGGCGGCGCCTGTTGAGCCGGAAGATGAAATCGATCCGATTCTGCTGCGCCCGGTTGACGACCTTGAATTGACTGTACGTTCTGCAAACTGCCTGAAAGCAGAAGACATTTACTACATAGGCGATCTGATTCAGAGAACCGAAGTAGAATTGTTGAAGACTCCGAACCTTGGTAAGAAATCACTCACCGAGATTAAGGACGTGCTGGCAACCCGTGGTTTGTCTCTTGGTCTGCGTCTGGAGAACTGGCCACCAGCTAGCCTGCGCACTGAAGAGAAATCGAATTAATCATAACGAGTCAGCCGTGAGGCTGCGGTTAGAATAGGAAAAGAGATATGCGTCATCGTCATAGTGGACGTCAACTGAATAGAAATTCTTCTCACCGCAAGGCCATGTTCCGTAACATGACCGCCTCACTGGTTGAGCATGAGATTATTAAAACTACCGTGATCAAGGCGAAAGAGCTGCGTATGGTTGCAGAGCCTCTGATTACACTGGCTAAAAACGACAGCGTTGCTAATCGTCGTCTGGCGTTTGCCCGCCTGCGCAGCAAAGAAGCCGTTGGTAAGCTGTTTACAGATCTTGGACCGCGTTATCAGGGGCGTCCTGGTGGATATATTCGTATCCTGAAGTGCGGCTTGCGTGCCGGCGACAAAACGCCAATGGCGTATGTCGAATTGGTCGATCGTCCTAATGGCGTGAACGCAGACGCCGCTCAGGAATAAGATTCTGTGTGTAATAAAAAAGCCGGGCTTAGCCCGGCTTTTTTGTTTCTATGTGATCAGCGATGCACTATGCGTGTTCCTTGTGCAGAAAAATGCTGATAAACAACATCGGCCATAGGCCCAGATGGATAAAGGTGTCTGCGGTATTAAAGATGTAGTGCCAGTAAGGGATGCCTTTAACATCAATAAAATCGATTACGCTGCCATAAATCAATCTGTCCAGAATGTTGCTTATTCCGCCACCTGCTACCATGCCAAAACAAATGAACTCGTAGGTGCGCACTTGTGTGCTTCGGCAAAGGTAAAAAATCAGTCCTGAAATTAGTACCAGGCTGAAAAGCGCAAACAGCCAGCCCTGACCCTGCGCCATCCCAAATACGCCACCCATATTGCGGATGTGAGTGAAATGCAAGATTGAACTGATGACAACACTGTCACCCTGCGCAATAGATTTCTCAACGAGGTAGCTGCCAAGTTGTGAGACGCTAAGACAACTGAGTGCAATCACACCAAACCAGGCAAGATGACTGGCTCTTGACTGGTGAGCGGTTTGCAATAAAAAAGCTTTCAAACTCATGCCTTGCAGTTCCTTTGTGATTATTGCAGTTCTGCAAAGAATGCTCGTAGCCTTGCAGCATTTTTGCCAACATCGCTGACGCCCACTCGCGATGTAGAGCGTGCGTCGAGTACGGTGGTGCCTTCCGGTGTTTCAACTATACGGATGACGACATCATCTTTGAATCTGAACCAGAATGTTGTGTCGGTGGCTTCAATACGTCCCTGTTCAGGGACTGCTGCTACCAGCTCCCAACCAAGTGTATCTACTGCCGCTCTTGCGCGATCAAATACAACGGATGCTGGCTCATTAAAGGTTTGCGTGACGACATCGGGGTAGGCGTCGCGTTGTCGCTGGGCGTGCTCTTCCGGTGTCATGTTGCGGTTGCCTGTGCCATAAACAGTTGGGTTGGAATTCTCTCCTCTGAGTGGCAGGACAGCCACAAACGCAGGCGGGTTTTCCAGATCGGTACTGATGTCATGAATGGGTGGAATTGTGACGCCGCTTCCGGGCAGGTATGACTGAGGAACATACCAGGCGATAGCCGCAGCAATTGTTGCGGCGCCTGCAATCGCAACCATGCGAGATAATTTGGCAAGACGTGCTGCCCGACCGAGGGCAAGCAACAGCACAGTGATCGCAATACAGCCATAAGTAATCCAGGCTACATAGGGTTGAGCTCCGCGCAACATACTGAACCCTTGGGTAAAGTTCCACATGCCAAACCAGACGCCTGCCGGCGCTGCTAGTGCAAACAAGGCAAGGCCGACGCCCGCGATGCCCGCTAAGGTCGTCAATCCTGTCAGTAATAGTTTTAGTTTATGCTGATTGCCAGTGTTCATGCTGTTGTTCTCGTTATTCAGGATTTATAGGGTTGATCGGAATACATACTGATACGTCTTGAGCCGTCATGGTGCACCTCGATAATGCTGCGAGCACAATTGTGCATGGCGGGTGCTTCCCATAACTTACTGATCGGTCGGTCTTCGGTTTCACATAACAACGTCTTAATTAATACGCCATGGCTGACGATAGCGATTTCCTCTGAAGGATTCTCTTCCAGGATAGCTGCCAATTTGAGCACTGCACGTGTTTGCACATCTTTGAAGGTTTCTGCTCCCAGCAAGTTAAACGCATCTGGTTGATTCCAGAATGCAAAAAATTGTTCAGGATCGGACGCCTGCAACTCGGAATATAACCTGCCTTCCCACGATCCCATGTGAATCTCCCGCAACTGATCACAATAAACAATGGGTACTGGCGAGTCAGCAAACAGAATCTCAGCGGTTTGGCGTGTACGCACACTGCTGCTGCAATAGACCCGGGAGATGCCGGAATTCTTCAATTTAGATCGCAATGCCTCTGCCTGCGACATGCCGTCGCGGGTGAGAACTGACTCCATCTGGCCTTGAGCGCGCTTTTCTTTGTTCCAATTGGTTTCGCCATGACGAATCAAGTGGATTCGTCTAAGCACCTGCAAGTTATTCATTCAAGATCCCGATTGATTGCTACGTGTGCGGCTGACTGCATCCAGCCAGCGAGATTTCTGTTGTTGTCGCCACGCATCGTCAGCAATTGGCACAAATGTGCGATCCAGTTGCCATAACTGGGCGATCTCATCCATGGAGTCGTACACGCCGCAGTGTAAACCGGCGAGGCAGGCAGCGCCAAAGGCGGTGGTTTCGGTAAGCTGAGGTCGGTCAACGGGCGTGTTCAGCAGGTCAGCCAGCCCCTGCATCACAAAGTTGTTTGCAGCCATGCCGCCATCCGCACGGATTCGCACTGGCTTCAAACCATCGGAAGCCATAGCCTCGACCAAGTCCCGAGTCTGGTGACAAACGGACAGCAGCGCAGCCGTAACAATATCTTCAAGCCCCGTATCGCGCGTCAGTCCAAAAATCGCGCCTCGTGCTTCTGCGTCCCACCAGGGCGCGCCCAGCCCGGTAAAGGCTGGGACAAACATGATGCTGTCCGCATACTTGGCACGCGCCGCCATTGCTTCAGTTTCCTGACTGCTGGAGAAAAACTTCAGTTTGTCCCTGAGCCACTGCATGGTCGCGCCCGCCATAAAAATGCTGCCCTCCAGTGCGTAAGTCGGTTCCCCGCCAAGGCGCCAAGCCACCGTGCTTAACAAATTATGCTGAGATTCAATGACCTGTTTGCCTGTGTTGACCAGCATAAAACAGCCGGTGCCATAGGTGCTTTTAGTCATGCCTGGCTCAAAACAGGCCTGGCCAAATGCAGCCGCCTGCTGATCGCCTGCAATGCCACCAATTTGAATGGCTGCTCCGAAAATTGCGCTGTCGGTTTTTCCAAAATCGGCCGCACTGTCCAGCACCTCAGGGAGCATGTTTTCGGGAATGTTAAACAAGCTCAGCAATTCGGGATCCCAGCACTGTGTGTGGATATTAAACAGCATGGTGCGAGATGCGTTGCTGGCATCGGTGCAATGGCGTTTTCCGCCCGTCAGCTTCCATAATAAAAAACTGTCAATAGTGCCAAACGCTAAGTGCCCGGCTTCCGCAGCAAGGGCGGCACCCGGCACGTTATCCAGTATCCAGCGAATTTTGCTGGCTGAGAAATATGAATCCAGGAGCAGGCCGGTGCGAGCTGGGATTAAGTTTTGACGCCCTTCCAGGGTCAATTTCTGCTGGAGCTGCTGGCACCATGCCGATGTGCGTCGGTCTTGCCAGACAATTGCGCGATAGATGGGTTTACCAGTGCGTCTGTCCCACAACACAGTAGTTTCGCGCTGATTGGTTATGCCGATACCCGCAATCTTGTCAGCGGTGATGCCCGCATTGAGCAACGCTTGTTGGCAACTGAATAGCGTGGTCTGCCAGATGTCATCGGGTTCATGCTCAACCCAGCCTTCCTGCGGAAAATGCTGAGTGTATTCCTGTTGTCCGATGCCCAGTCGTTGTCCATCGCGCGAGAAAACAATGGCGCGGCTACTGGTTGTACCTTGATCAATCGCGAGCAAAAAGTGGTTCATGATTTTGTTGTTGGTTTCCATTTCCAATGCGCATGTTACCATCACGCAGCTTGCCAGTTGGTCGTCATTACTGGCAAGCTGTTTTGGTCAATTCACAACTCGGGCTAGGTGATATGTCGGCAGCGCTTTCCATGGTAGACCTTCTGGTAATAGGTGGCGGTGTGAATGGGACGGGGATTGCCGCTGATGCCGCCGGTCGCGGGCTTTCGGTTGTGTTGTGTGAGCGGGCCGACCTCGGCGGAGCAACATCGTCATCCAGCACCAAACTGATTCATGGTGGTTTACGCTATCTCGAGACATACCAGTTTCGTCTGGTGCGCGAATCCCTGGCAGAGCGCGAAGTGCTGCTGCACGCCGCACCTCATATTGTGTGGCCTTTGCGCTTTCGGCTTCCTCACCACAAAGCCTTGCGCCCCCAGTGGATGATTCGATCCGGTTTATTCCTTTACGATCACTTGAGCAAACGCGTCAGTTTGCCTGCGTCCCATGGTTTGAAATTTAATGAAAATGACCCGCTGAAACCAGAGTTTGGTGCGGGTTTCGAATACTCGGATTGTTGGGTGGATGATGCCCGTCTGGTGGTCTTGAATGCCATGCAGGCCAGGCAGCATGGTGCGCGCATTTTAACCAGAACCGCCTGTGAGCATATCGATGCGCAGCTTGATCCTCAGAGCAAAAACACCACGTGGTCAGCCAGACTGAGGGACGTCAATACTGGAGAGGAGCACTGGGTGAACGCGCGTTGTATTGTCAACGCCAGCGGACCGTGGGTGGGCAAACTCGGTCGACAGCTGCAGCCACAGACCCCTCCAGCGGATGTGCGCCTGGTTAAAGGATCACATATTGTTGTCCCACGCATGTACGAGGGCGACGAAGCTTATTTATTGCAGAATCCTGATGGCAGAGTCGTTTTTGTGATTCCTTACGAAGATCAGTTTTCCTTGATAGGCACAACCGAAGAGGAATTCACCGGCGATCCTGCTGCTGCCACCATATCCCCCGAGGAGACTGCCTATCTGCTGGCAGTGGCCAGCAGCTATTTCAAGAAGGTGCCGGATGCATCACAAGTTTTGTACCATTTTTCTGGTGTCAGACCGTTGATTGATGATGGCGATGAAAATGCCAGTAAAGTGTCCAGGGACTATACCCTGGAACTGAGTCGTTCCCCCGCGCCTTTGTTGACTGTTTACGGTGGAAAAATCACCACCTATCGACGACTTGCCGAATCAGCCATGGATCAACTCAAGGCGGTATTTCCAGCCATGAAACCGTCCTGGACAATTGACGCGTATCTGCCAGGCGGAGAGTTTGCATCACAACAACAGTTGCAGGATGACCTCGCCAGTGAATTTCTGTGGATTGACCGCGCGCTGCTGCGGTCATGGGTAAGGCGCTACGGTACACGTACCAGAGTCATGTTAGAGGGCGCGAAGCACGTCGCAGACCTTGGGGTCTGTTTTGGGGAAGATCTGTACGAACGTGAAATCAGGTATCTGTACGATCAGGAATGGGCACAAAGCGCTGACGACGTATTATGGCGCCGAACCAAGTTGGGGTTGCGCCTGAATACGGAGCAAAAGGCCGCCGTTGCAAGGTTCTGCCAGACTTGTTTATCTCATGAAAACAGGAATCCAGATGATGAGAAATAATAAAAAATATTTTGCCGGGCCTGTGCTTTTGATACTGGCCACCCTGTTCACTTCGCCGCTGCTTGCTCAGGTCCCCGCCGCATTGGTGACAGGCCCCGTTCCTGCTGCCGCTCATGGCGACCCTGGCCGTAACAGCCAGCTGAATCCCAACGCCATTACGGTGGCCGGCATCGAATATATAGAAGAGGAGTTTTTTATAGAAGGTGTCGCAAACCGCTACAGCACACCGGAGTTGCAAACAGGTGAAGTGACCGACAGTGGGCACCCCTACAAAACCCGGTTTATTGTGCGTCGCCCTGCAGACGCATCGCACTTTAACGGCACGCTGGTGGTCGAGTGGAACAATGTCACCGGCAGTCGCGATCTGGATATTGATTGGTGGCAATCCGGCGCACATTTAATGCGTGAAGGTTACGCGTTTATTGCGGTGTCAGCGCAGCGCGTGGGCGTCAATCATATGAGAGAGTGGAGTGCACTGCGATACGGTGATCTGGATGTCACACATGACGGCATGGTCACGGATGATGCGCTGTCCTATGATATCTTCAGTGCCGTTGCGAAATCCGTTGTCAGATCAGGTGAGACTTCGCCCGCAGGTGCGCCTGACGTGTTATCCGGGCTGCGCCCAAGCATGATTCTGGCCACTGGTCATTCTCAGTCGGCCAGCCGACTCGCCACGTACATCAATAATGTTCACGGACTTGATCCGGTGTACGACGGGTTTATGGTTCATGGCGGAGGTGGTCGCATCAGAGACGATCAGCCGGTAAAAATTTTCCGGGTGATGGCAGAAACTGACATGGCAACCCGCGCTGCTACGCCGCAACCCGACTCCAATAATTTCAGACACTGGGAAGTGGCCGGTACATCACATGTGGATGTGCCATTTGAACTTGAGTACGCGATGATGATCGCGCTGGAGGATGGACGCCGCCTGAGTGACCCGCAGCCGCGCAATCCGGTGTGTGATAAGCCCACTTACAGCCATGTACCGTTCAGACATGTAATGAACGCGGCATTTGAGCATCTGCGAAACTGGATTGCAGAGGACGTGCCGCCGCCGCGTGCACCTGCCATGGTGTTGGCACAGACAACGGCACCGGTAAGTTTTGCGCGCGATCAGTATGGCAATGTGCTGGGTGGCATACGCCTGGCCGAGCATGCAGTGCCAACTGCGACCAACACCGGCATCAACAGTGGCGACTCATTTTGCCGTTTGTATGGTTCTCACGAGCCGTTTGCGCTGGATACCCTGAAAACACTGTATCCAAGCCCGGAAAGTTACATCAGTGCAGTCAGGCGGGTGGTAGAGCAAAACCTGGCAGATGGTTTTATTTTGCCAGTGGATGCGCAGCAAACGATTCGCCAGGCGGAAAGTTCAGCAATCGATCGCTGGTAATTTCCTTGGCAGATGTGGCGTCGGTTGCAGGCGATTAGCCTACTCCTGCAACCAGACGTCCCGGATCCATTCCGCCAGATTGGCCCACTCTTTATTGCCTTGTGGGTCCTTCCCCAGTTTTAAGCCGTTCCAGAAATGCACATCACCTTCTTCGCCAATGCAGTAATAACCCTCACCGAGTTGGCAAATCGGGATGAGATGGCGTGGCAATCCATCATTCCAGGCTTGCGCGGCCACTTCTGGTAAATACGTGTGTGATCGTGGGTCGGCGACTGTTACGGGTTCCAGGGTCCCGTAAATAACGTCACTGGCCTCCAATAAATATTCACGCAGATCATCAGGCAGGGCCATCAGCAACTGCTCTTCTATTTCCACCAACAGGTCATCATCGGGCAAATCCAGAGGCACAGAGACAGACTCATTTTTTTCGCGTAACAACTCAATAATGTCATCCATATTTATGCGTCCGGTTTGCGTAGTCGTAAAAGAAACTGATCCGTCCCACGATTCAAAGCGGGGTCAAAAATGGATCTGCGAGGGTTGTCGTTGGCGTTGGACAGCAGATCACTTTCTGCTTCAAGAATAAATCCAGCGCGGGTAACCGCTTCATAGGCTTGAGACTTCTGCATGCGATGTAAGCGGTTATTGTCATTCTCCGCGGTTCCTGTGTGATCGATAATACCAACGATTCCACCGGGTTTTACTATCCTGAAGAGTTCGGTCAATAAGTCGTGTGCAGCTCGTGGGCTGCGGTTGTAATAGTCGTGCAGAATCTGCGACACCATAATGAAATCAACGGATGCATCGGCCAAACCTGTCTCACTGATGCGTTTGTCTATCAATACAACATTATCAAGCTTGCCGTTGATGATTTTGCCTTCCAGTGCTTCACCCTGGGTCATATCCGAGCGGTCCTCGTCATAACGCGACGCGGTTGGAGAGTTTTGGGCGTAAACAGTTCCGTCACTGCCCACGGCCCGCGACATTACAAACGTGTAGTAACCGCCAGCGGCATACACGTCCAATACCGTCATGCCTTGTTCGAGTCCCAGAAACTGCAAAACCTCAACGGGTTTGCGTGCCGTATCGCGCATGCGATCTGAAATCTCGCGGTCGGTACCGCGCAGACTTGCAGTGAGGGCGGCAGCGTCAAAAGCCTGTGCCAAACCGGTAGACGGTGCTGACAGCATGCTCATTGGCAACAGGCACACCAGGGCCAAGCGCACAAGAATGTTGCTCAAGCGGTAAGGATTAGATGTTGTTTTCATTTTTGTCTGTCCTGTTCATCCGGTTAGCCTTGTTATTATAATCATGAACTGTTTTGTTTATCGCCCAGGAAAATCATGACCTCGTTACTGCCCGCTATTACCCGCGAAACCCGTTCTGACAAGCCCGTTGACGCAGCTGTGATCTGGCTGCATGGATTGGGAGCTGACGGCAATGATTTTGCGCCGATTGTGCCGGAGTTGCGACTGCCATCATCGATGTCAGTCAGATTTATTTTCCCGCATGCGCCTTCCATCCCTGTAACAATCAATGGTGGTTACATCATGCCAGCCTGGTACGACATTCTGCAGGCGGATGTCAGCCGTCGCGTTGATGAAGTGCAGTTACGCCGTTCGGCAGCCGCGGTGTTTGCTTTTGTAAAACAACAACAGGATGCTGGGATAGATTCGCGTCGAATTGTGCTGGGTGGGTTTTCCCAGGGTGGTGCTGTTGTGCTGGAGGCAGCACTGAGCTGCGCCGTGCCGCTGGCAGGAGTCATGTCTTTATCCAGTTATTTCCCAACGGCAGACAGTGTCACTGTCAGCGACGCCAATCAATCCTTATCCGTGCTGGTTTGTCACGGCACACAGGATACGGTGGTCAGCGAGTCGCTTGGTAAACAAAGTGTCGAGTCCTTGCAAAAACTCGGATTTCAGCCGGAGTACCATCACTACCCAATGCCTCACTCTGTTTGCCCGCAGGAGATACGCGACATTTCCACGTGGTTGCAACGCGTACTGGCTTAATAACCAATGCCTCGAGCCATCAGGTAAGCAAGCACAGGTATTGCAATCAGCAGGGGAATCAAAGCTTTTTGCAGGCGTAGGTGTGAGGTGTTGAGCCGGACTGGCGTATCCGCGGCTGCCGTCGGGTCCACAGTCAGGTGATAAACCCGATAGGCGTTGTAACTGAATAACGCGCACAGCAACATGAATAAACCCATTTTGGCGTGGAAAACCGGATTGTTGCCGTAAAACGCCGCGGGTTTTCCTACCCATAACCAAAGCACCACACCGGCAATTGCCACAAGAACAATCGCGCTGCCTGTCAGAGCATAAACGCGCTTGATGGCGAGCAGGTCTTGTTGCGATACCTGTTCTGCGCTGGCGAGCAATATCACCATGAGCCCCACAACCAAGGCCAGCACAAACAGTAGATGGATTCCCCCTACAACGGCTGCCAACATGTGTGTTTCTCCTGTGTTATCGGTTTAAGCCGGCGGGCAAGGTAATCTCAAAGGGTTCCAACAATTTCTTCAGGCGCCCGTTTTTAAGTGCTGCCTGGGTATCCGTGTAGCCGCCAACCGATTCAGTACCAATAAATACTTGCGGTAAAGTGTTGCTGCCGGTCATTTGCTGAAGTTCTTTGCGCAAGCGCTGGTTAAGCACAGGCTCACGATATTCACCCGTATCCAGTTCGACCACACAAAAAGGAACATTCAATTGCTTGAAAAGTTGTTTGGCTGCATGGCAATACGAGCACCAGGATAATGAAAACAGGGTGACGGGTTGTGTCGACGCGGTAATCAGCTGCTGGGCACTCTGCGTGCTTCGGTGGTTGTTGTCGGTCATGTGAAACTGTGGTCCGGGTTTTGGAATTGGTGCTTATTGTGCCATAGTCGATTATGTTAATCTTCAGCCGGTTCCTGACGGTGCTTGTTAAAAAGGCGCTGACTGAAGCAGAGTGACATTGCAGAGATTGACAGGATGAGTAAAGACAACATGGTTGGGCGGTTAGAGCAGGAAGATACTGAACTGGCTTCTATGGGGCTGAGAGAGCGCAAGAAACTGTTGCGGCTTCAGCGCATTGTTGCTGCAGCCAGAGAGCTTTTTATCAATAAGGGTTTTAATACCACCACCATTCAGGACATCGCGGTTGAAGCGGACGTTGGTCTGGGTACCTTGTATTTGTATGCAAAAAGCAAAGAAGACCTGCTGGTGATGGTTTTCAAAGACGATATCCTGAAAATGATTGAGACGTCTTATGCCAGTATCCCCGCCGATGCGCCCTTATTAGATCAGTTGATGGTGTTTTTTGAAGGGCATATCAGTTACCACACCCATGATCAGGCTTTGTCGCGCACAGTGCTGAAAGAGCTGTCGTTCTCGACCACAGAGCAGCGTCGTCAGGATATTGACCAGATTATGCACAGCACCTACTCCAAGCTGATGAAATTGATCGAGCGGGCGCGCAGAGACAAACGGGTGACCAAGGAGATGTATACAGGCACCATGGCATGGAGTTCGTTTGCGCTCTATTACCATTTATTACAGGGTTACCTTTGTGGTTTCCACACGGAAGACGAGTTCCGCAAAAGCTTGCATAACGCATTGTTTGCGCTGTTGAGCTGATTTGATTATCGCATCACAAATTCGCTTTACCGCACCCGGCACAAATTGACTTTTGGCACATTGACTTTGAATCACGCGATGTTACGATCAGAAACCTGAATGGGCTCAGGTTTGATTGTGGGCATTCGATCGACAGGGTTCATCAGTAAATTCACAAAACAAGAGTCGATAATAAAAAGAATTCTCTTGCCGATCAGGTCTTCCTGCAGGACCTGTGATTTTTTTTGTCCGGCACAATCGTTTTAGTGCAGGAAAGTGACTTGGAACTGCTATCCAAGTCATAGCGATTTTCTGGTAACAGAATTGTAAAAGAATAAAACAGTACTTAATGCCGAACACATTCGGAATATAAAACGAGTTGGAGGTTAATATGATCAGTTGGTTGCAGAAAAAGAGCAAAACAACTGCGGGTCTGACCTTGTCTGCATTGGCATTAGCCGTGGCAGCAAGTGCAAGCCAGGCAGCTGATGAGCGTGTAGGTGACTTTGCGTTGCTGGACCAGGAAGGTTACTTCCACCACATGGCCTGGTATGACAATAACAAGGCTGTCGCTTTCCTTGTACAAGGCAATGGCGCTCAGGAAACCCGTCAAGCGTTGGCGAATTTTGAACAGTTAAAGGCTCAGTACGAGTCACAGGGTATCGTCTTTATGATGATCAACCCGCTGGGTCAGGATCGTGCTGAGGTTGCTGCTGATGTTGCTGCCATGGGCACCAGTATTCCTGTGCTGATTGATGATGTGCAGACAGTATCCGAGTCAATTGGTATTGAGCATATTGGTGAAGCTGTTGTATACGACCCCAAATCATTCCGCGTAATGTACCGCGGTGACGCAGGTCAGCCTTTGGCCGATGCCTTGGCGCAGGTTGCTGCCGGTCAGGCTGTAAGCAATGCACTGGTTGCTGCGCAAGGTACTGCGGTCAGTTACCCAGAGCGTGATATCACGTCTGTATCTTACGAAAAAGATGTTGCTCCAATCATTGCCGAGAACTGCGCCAGCTGCCACCGCGAAGGCGGTATTGCACCGTTTGCGCTGAACAGCCACGCCATGGTGCAAGGCTGGAGCCCGATGATTCGTGAAGTCATGATGACCAAGCGTATGCCGCCGGGACAGCTTGATCCGCACGTAGGCGATTTCCGCAACAGCTACGTTGTTCCGTTTGAAGACCAGCGTAAAGTGCTGGACTGGATCGCTGCCGGTTCCAAAAAAGATGGCGCAACTGACCCACTGGCCATGATTGAGTGGCCACCCACCGAGTGGGCATTTGGTGAGCCAGACTACATTATCGAGATTCCTGAGCAGGCAGTGCCAGCCACAGGCGTTCTCGATTATCGTTATGAGTTCATTCCGATTAGTCTGCCAGAAGGTAAGGACTACTACGTTCGTGCCAGCCAGTATATGCCTGGTGACCGTACCGTTCTGCACCACACATTGAATGCGATGTTTGGCCCAGGTGAGCGTCCGTCAGGTCGTGGTTTTGTTGCACCAGCCAATCCGAATGTTGCTCACGTGACGCCCTACATTCCAGGTGCGGCGCCTTCTGTTGAAGAGCCCAACACCGGTGGCTTGCTGAAGAATGGTTCGACCATTGCCATTCAGCTGCACTACACAACCACTGGTCGTGAAGCTAAAGATGCCAGCCGCATCGGTCTGTGGTTCTACCCGGAAGATCAGATCCCGACTGAGCGTCGTACCGGCGAGTGCGCCTGTATCTTCACGCCCACTTGGACCAACATTCCTCCGTACGATCCTAATTTCGAGCAGACTGCTGAAATTACCATCCCGGATGATGCTTATGTCCTGAGCTTCCTGCCGCACATGCATTTCCGTGGCAAGTACATGCGTTTTGAAGCGCATTACCCAGACGGCTCTACTGAGTTGCTGGCAAACGTAGCGAACTACAACTACAACTGGCAGATGGAATATCAGTTGGCCGAGCAAAAGCTGGTTCCAGCTGGTACTCGTATTGTTGTGACTGGCGCATTTGATAACTCATCACAGAACAAAGCCAACCCTGATCCGGCGCGCGAAGTGCCTTGGGGCGACCAGAGCTGGGATGAGATGTTCTTTGGCCAGGTTTACTACAAGTTTGTAGACCAGAGCCGTTATGCTGCTGAAGCAACTGTTCAAGAAGCTGATGCCAATCTGGTGAGCGCTGCTCAGTAATTCCTGAAGGAATTGCCAGATAAAAAAAGGGGAGCCTCGGCTCCCCTTTTTATTTAAGATCACCGTGGGTTATTTAAGATCACCGTGGGTTAATTAAGATTACTGTGGCTTATTCAGGATCGCAGCTGTTCATTGGGGATAAGAATGACAAAAATTACCAGTCTGATGGCATCGCTTGCACTTGCCCTGTCTGCGAGTCAGGGTACGACGGTGTTCGCACAGGGCTTGCCGAGCGCTGACCCCGAACAAGTTGGTATGTCATCAGCACGTATTGCACTGCTGGACTCGACCTTAAAACACTATGTTGACAGCGGACATGTGCCAGGATTTGTGGCTGGCATAGCGCGCCATGGCAAGCTGGTTTACCTGCAAAGCGCGGGCTGGCAAGACATCGAAAGCCAACATGCGATGCAAAACAATGCCATGTTCCAGATCCGCTCGATGAGTAAACCCATCGCATCACTGGCGGTCATGCAGCTGATCGAGCAGGGGCGACTAAACCTTAAGGATAAAGTCTCGCAGTACATTCCGTCATTTGCTGACATGGAAGTGTTTGATGACCCGCGCGACTTTAATAGCAGCACCCACATGCCTCAGCGTGAAATCACTATTGAAGATCTGCTGCTGCACATTGGTGGGCTCAGTCACCGCGATCGCCCGCTTTATCAAAGCCGGCAGGTCCGATCGCGTGCTGACACACTCGAACAATTGGTAGAGAAAGTGGCTGCTGTCCCGTTGATTGCCGAGCCGGGGACCCTATGGAACTACAGTATTTCCACAACAGTACTGGGTCGTATTGTGGAAATAGTGTCAGGTCAGGCCTTTGATGACTATTTGCAAACGCATGTGCTGGCGCCACTAAACATGCCTGATACCGGATTTTATGTGGCTCCAGAACAGATTTCCCAGCTAACGCAAATTTATCGCATCAGCAATGGAGCTTTGGTGCGCGAACCGGAGATGGATGTCCCGATCACCGTGAACCCGCCGCTGAAAGAAGGGGCCGCAGGCATGTTGAGCACGGTACCAGATTATTTGCGTTTTTTGCAGGCGATGCTGAACGGCGGCGAACTGGACGGCAATCGCGTGTTGAGTGCTGACGGCGTGCAGCAAATGGTGAC
>JAUSPW010000321.1 GCA_030652635.1 Pseudohongiella sp.
TGGTGGGTCGTGTGGGATTCGAACCTACGACCAATTGGTTAAAAGCCAACTGCTCTACCGCTGAGCTAACGCCCCATGTAACGAGATCTTTTCGAGACCAGAGCCCCGTAAAAGAGAGTGCGCATCATACTATGAGACCAAAAAAACTCAAGTATTTTGTTTGTAATCGACTATTTTTCTGACAACCTTATTTAACATCAATCTTACAATGGCGCCGAAAAATAGACAGTTGGATCTTCGACTCCTGCATCCTTAAACCCTCTATGCCTCAACCTGCAACTGTCACAGCGACCACATGCCTGCCCTGCCGCATTCGCTTGATAACAGGAAATTGTCAGCGCGTAATCAACGCCTAATGTAATTCCTGTAGAAATGATTTGAGCTTTGGTCAAACTTATAAGCGGGGTTCGGATACGGATAGGGTGCCCTTCCACACTGGCTTTGGTGGCCAGATTAGCCATCCTTTCAAACGCGCTTATAAACTCCGGGCGACAATCTGGATACCCTGAATAATCCAGCGCATTTACCCCAATAAAGATTGCATCGGCACCTAACACCTCTGCCCATGCGAGTGCGTAAGATAAGAACACGGTATTTCTTGCTGGCACATAGGTAATCGGTATTTGATCAGCCACAACCCCGTTAACTGGCACATCAACGCTGTGATCAGTCAAAGCAGAGCCGCCCAACTGACCGATTCCAAGAGGAATCACTTGATGCGCTGCTACGTTAAAAAATTTCGCCAACTTTTCGGCAGCCGTTAACTCGCTGGCGGAGCGCTGCCCATAATTAAAACTGAGCGCATAACACTGATACCCTTCAGACCGCGCTATAGCGAGACACGTCGCAGAATCTAGACCACCTGAAACAAGTACTACTGCCTTTTTTAATAAAGCGCTCACAAACTGACCTCCGACCATTAATGACCTGGTTTATTGCCCCAGATGATCTTATGCAGTTGAACTTGCATACGAACTTGTAATTTATCTCTGAGTATCCACTCTGCTAATTGCTGATAATCCACTTGAGAAAAAGAGGGCGAAAATAAAATCTCTCCTACCCTGTTTTGCAAGTCATATTGATCGACTTTAGCCTTTGACCATTCAAAATCATTGTGATCGCAAATGACAAATTTGACTTCGTCCTTTTTTTGTAACTTGCTGATATTGGATTCCAGATTACGGTCGCACTCGCCAGATCCCGGCGTTTTCAGATCCATGACAATCTTGACTCGCTCATCCACAGCTGAAATATTCAAAGCGCCACTGGTTTCAAGTGATACATGTAGTCCTGCGTCACACAACGCAGTCAACAGAACAAGGCTGCCAGGCTGTGCGAGTGGTTCACCACCGGTGACGCACACTCGCCGAGCGCCGGCTCGTTTTACTTCCGCGAGAATATCCTGAAGAGGGATCTGGCTTCCTTCATGAAATGCGTACTCCGTATCGCAGTACCCGCAGCGGAGAGGACAACCAGTCAGCCGAATAAAACTTGTTGGCAATCCAACCGTACTACTCTCACCCTGAAGGGAGTGGAATATTTCATTTATCCTAAGACTCAGATCTGTATCCATATAAGTTAGATTCACAGAATTTTCTGTAAGAATTTACATAAATAGTTTTGAAAAGGGGTTTTAAAAAGGATTTCCAGAAAAAATTCAAGCTCGATAACGTCGGGCAAGGTTTGAATCCCGACGTCGTCATATCCCGATTTAAACAATCAATTGATCGATCGCAGATAGATATCAGCCAAATTAGCTGCCGATGTGTTTGGGAATCGAGTCATAACATCCTGAAGCATCTGTCTGGCTTTGGTGTTGTCACCCAGCCGGTGATATACAGCGCCCAAGGAATACATGGCATCTTCTATTTTTCGACCGTCAGGATATTGCGTAATAATTGTCTCAAAAGCCTGTCTGGCTTCATTGAACATGGACAAATTGACGTAAGCTTGGCCTTGCCAATAGTAGGCGTTTGTTACAAAACGACCATCAGGATACTGTGAAAGATACTGACCGAATTGACTGATAGATGTCTGGAATTGTTGCTCTTGCAGCAGAGAATCCAACGCCAGTTCATAGAGCTGTTGTTCTGTCAAAATACCTGTCTGTATAGCAGGAACACTTGAAACTCCAGCACCTACGGTGGTTGACATGGGTGTTGTTGCAGGAGAATTTTGTGATACTACAGCGCCTGCGGGTGTATTAACGGGTGTTGCGGTTGTGATTGACCCTGCAGCGACACCTGCAGTTGTCGGTGCGGTACTCGCAACTTGAGGAGCAGTTGCTGCTGTACCAGATGTGACTGGTGTAGCGTCCATTTCTTGATAAATGGAGCTGAGTCGTGAATCGAGATCCGTGTAGCGATCCAGCGAGTCTTGTTGTAGCCGTCGAATTTCGTAAGCCTGCTCTTCGACCATGCCTCGCAAGGTTTCCATTTCCCCGCGCAGAGCCGTGAACTGATCGAGCAGTAAAAGCAAGGCATCGTTATTTGATGCACCCACTTGTGCAGCAAAAACAATGGGGCCAATGCCGGCCTGGCCCATGACTGAAACTGCCCCTTCAGAAGAAGCAAAGGCAGTCGTGCTAAGCACGACTGCCGTTACTACTCCAGCAAACTTCGCCTGGAATCGATTCATGCAATTAACCCGCAGGTTGAACTTCTACACGACGATTCTGACGGTATGCTGCTTCGGTCTGACCGTTTGCAGCAGGACGCTCTTCACCGTAGCTCACTGTTTCCAGCTGGTTACGTGATGCGCCATTCACAATCAGGAAATCGCGAATGTTGTTAGCACGACGCTCACCCAGCGCCAAGTTGTACTCACGAGTGCCGCGCTCATCAGCGTGACCTTCAAGACGTACACGACGGTTTGGGTTAGCTGCCAGATTGCGAGCGTGAACAATCAATGTTTCACGGTCAGCAGGCTGGAATTCAGCAACGTCAAAGTCAAAATAGAACACAGTTGTGTTCAGTGCAGCTTGTTCACGACGCTGCTGTTCTTGACGTTCACGCTCCAGTCGCTCTTGCTCCAGACGAGCAGCACGTGCTGCATCAGACTCGCCAGCAGTTTGTGCAACCGGTGCCATTTCTTCTGTATCACTGGTAGAGCTGCAAGCTGCCAGACCAATAATAGTCAAAGCCAATACAGCTGATTTAAATACGTTATTAAATTGCATTCCCACTTTTAGCGTCCTCCGAAAGACAAACTATTTAAAAACTATGCCCTAATTTAAGTACGGAGACCAGGAAGGTTCACGTACATCGCCCTGCAAAGATGGTAAACGGAACTTGATGCGGCCGTCAATGGAAACGGCATCTAATACGCCCTTTCCACCTGCGGTTGTTCCGAACATGATCATGCTTCCGTTTGGTGCCACGCTGGGAGATTCGTCGAGTGCAGTCTCTGTGAGTTTTATGACCCTGGAGGTCTGAACATTCAGAATGGCAATACCATAACTGTTGTCCTGACGGGTCTCTCTTCTCACATGTACCAAGTTTACTCCATCAGGGAGAAACTGGGCTTTTGCACAATAAAAACAATCAAAAGTCAGACGCTCAGGCAATCCACCCGTCGCATCAACTTTGTATATCTGTGGTTGTCCGGTTCTGTCGGAGGTGAATATCACACTGCGACTATCAAGTGTCCACGCCGGCTCTGTCTCTGCTCGCGGATGATCCGTCAACTGTCGAAGCTGATCATTAGCCAGGTCGAGTACATAGATATCTGGACTGCCGTCCTTAGAAAGTACCATCGCAAGTTTACTGCCGTCTGGTGACCAGACCGGCGAACTATTAATTCCAGGGAAATTGGTCACTTGCCGACGCTGCCCGCTCGCCAGATCCTGAATATAAATTCGTGGCAAATCAGTCTCAAACGAAACATATGCAATTTGGCTTCCATCGGGAGACCACGCCGGTGACATGATGGGCTCTCTGGACTCAAGCAAAATCTGCGCTCGGCGACCGTCATAATCTGCGTAATGCAACTTAAAAACAGTGCTGCCAATGGCGCCTTCCGCGGATATATACATTATTTTTGTGGAAAACGCTCCGCGCTTGCCCGTTATTTCCTGATAAATCACATCACTGATTTCGTGAGCGATATCACGCAGTTGCGACATACTGCCGGTCAATACCTCTCCCAGCACTTTGCGCTCGCGGTTGATATCAAAAAATTCCCACTGTACTTGTACCATCTGTCCGCCAGGCACTTGGCTGATTTTGCCGATAACCAGGTACTGCTGTGCCAGAATGCGCCAATCCCGGTAGTGCACCTCGCGCTCTTCAGAAGGCAAACTCAACATATTGGCGCGTGACAATGCTCTGAATTCACCAACCTGCTCTAGATTGCTTGAAATAATCTGTGCGATATCTTCGTCCAGCAGATTGACGCCGTCCCATGCGAACGGAACAACAGCGACCGGGATCGGATTGTCTACGCCTCTGGTGATCTCAATATTCAACTCAGCGGCTGATAACCTGAGAGAAAATACCAGCGCCAGTACAAAAAAAATCAGGCTGCTTTGTTTCAATTAAGTAAGTCCTCTGGTCTGAACGTTAACAACAATGAACGGAAATTCCGTTCAAACATCCGCGGCGGCATACCCTGTAGCTCCGAAAAGCGTCCCACCGCACGCACAGCTGATTCTGCGGCCCTGTCAAATGCTGCGTCGCCGCTTGACCTGACAATTTCTACATCCACTACATCGCCTGTTGGAACCAATCGAATTCGCAACACGGCAGTCATATTATTTCTGGCACTTGGCGGGCGAGACCAATTGCGCTGCACCAGATCATGAATAACAGCGGTATATGCCATCACAATCTCTGACTCAGTCTCTGCCTGCTCACGCGCAGTTGCCTCAGCTGCAGCCTGCGCAGCAGCATCAGCCTGACGCTGCTGCTCTTGGCGTTGCGCTTCTTGCTGGCGCGCCACTTCTTGCTGCCGTGCCTGCTCCTGCTCTCGTGCTACTTCTTGCTGGCGCCGCTGATCAGCCTCTTGCTGTTCGCGTTGCTGCCGTATAACTGCCTGTCGCTGCTGCTCCTGCTGCGCGGCTGTTTCACGCGCGGCCTGCTCTTGCCTTGCCTGTTCCTGCCGGGCCTGTTCCT
>JAUSPW010000323.1 GCA_030652635.1 Pseudohongiella sp.
CAGCGCGCTGATAAGCAGCTGTTGCAGTGTCATAGTTTCCTTCCTGGATGGCAGACACTACTTTTTTAATGTAAGTGCGAACCATGGAACGGAAACTGGCGTTATGGCGACGAGCGGTTTCATTTTGACGCGCGCGTTTGCGGGCTTGTGCAGTGTTGGCCAACTGATGCTCCTTGAGTTACTGTCAACGTGTGGCAAATTTTGAGACGCGGTACTATGCCGATTATCACTTCTGTTGTCAAGGCAGATGTCTTGGTCATTTGAGCATGGACATGCTTTTGCGCGTGTGCTCAATCAGCCTGCCTTGCCTGTTCTACAATGGATCAGTCATTGTGTTAAGCTCAAGCAGTTAACGTCTGATGACGTTGTTGTTGATCCTGCCAGGAGGAGTATATGAGTAAAATTGATATAGGAATCAAAGAATCTGACCGTCTGGAAATAGCCGAAGGTCTAAAACATTTGTTGGCTGATTCATACACACTTTATCTCCAAACGCATAATTTCCACTGGAATGTCGAAGGTCCGCAGTTCAGGGAATTGCATCTGATGTTTGAGGAGCACTATACAGAACTGGCACTGGCAGTGGATGAGGTTGCTGAGCGCATTCGCACGCTGGATGTTCCGGCACCGGGAACTTACAAAGAGCTTTCAACTTTGAGTGCCATCAAAGAAGTCGATGGCGTGCCAGATGGTAAGACCATGGTTAACATTCTGACGGCAGGGCATGAGCAGTTGGTCAAAACATGCCGAAAGGTGCTCAAGCTTGCTCAGGATGCCAATGATGAATCGACGGCAGCATTGGCCTCTGACCGCATGCGCATCCATGAAAAAACCGCATGGATGCTGCGGGTTCTTAACAAGTAATTCGATTTAAGTCATGACGCTGGGTGCTGGCGCTTATTCAGCGCCAGAACAGGTACCAAATCAGGTAAAGCAGGCTAAAACCGGTCAGGTAGACCATACCACCCCATGCCAGCAAATTCATGAAACTTGATATGCCACTGCCTCGAACCAGGCTGAAGTTTAACCATGCAAAAAACGGCGTGGTCAAGAATGCCAGTGTCATCGCAAATGTCAGCATTGGGCTCAGCGCTGTCTGAAAAAACAAGATAATCGCCATGCCAGAGGCCGCTTGCAGGACTGTCCACGCACTTAATGTCCATGGTTTTGGTGCGTCATCCCGCTGGAACATCAAATGAAATGATTCATTGAGTGTGCGTGCATATCCATCAAGCACCGCCAAGGTGGTCCCAAACATACACATAAACGCAATAAACGCGATAAACAACCGCGACCATTCGCCTATGGTTGATGCATACATGGATACCAACTGTTGCGCGAATGCAGCACTCGCCATGGCGATGGGTTGTTCGGTGCCATGTTGCAGCAAGGCGCCCAGCGCAACAAACGCCACCGCCAGGATAACCGCCACAAAATACCCCAGATTGAAGTCAAACAGCCCGTCGGTAAGCGACACCTGTGTCAATTTTTGTTTAGATCGCAGCCACATGGAGTTGATGGCCGACAGTTCAATCGGAACCGGCATCCAGCCCATGGTTGCGACGATGAATGCCAGAGCGGATAGCTGCCACGGCGAGGGACTGACAAAGTCCGCCGGTGCCATGGGGCCATTGCGCCAGGCAATAAACAAGGCTGCGAATGTGCAAATGGTCAGGCTCAACATCAACAGTCGCGACAAACCATCCAGCACCCGATAGTGACCAGCCAATAATATCGTCAGGCAAAATGCAAGTAACAGCAGACACAGCACGGTCAGGCTCAGATTGCCGGGAATAAAATATTGCAGCAAGCTGGCAGTGAGCAGCAACACGCCGGCCGTATTCACGACAGCAGCAATCAGATTGAGCAAGGTAAATGCAATCAGCCAGCCTTGGCCTTTTTGTTGGTAACCTTCGATCAGGCTTTTGTTATTGATCAATGTGAACTGGACACCAAATCTGAAAAATGGATATTTGAATATATTGACCAAGACAATAAGCCACAATAACTGCCATCCAAAGAGTGCACCTGACTGGGTAGACGCCACCAAATGTGATGCGCCTACCGCTGCTGATGCCATAACCAGTCCCGGGCCGAGTGCCCGCCATCGATTGATACGTTGTGTCTTGTCCATTGTTTTGTTCTTCTGAAGTTTTAGTGCTTTCTTGTATCGTTTTTTGATCTCAGGGTGCCCATAATGCGCACAGCGCAGCATAATGGAATGCTGAAACGAGAGAAAGAGACTTGAATGTGAGTGACCCGAATTCCAGACCACCTGAGCCAGATAAGCATGATAATGATCTTGTGCAGACTCCGGCAGCTGACGCGCAAACTCAGCCTGTAAAAGCACGTCCGGGATTGCTGCGTTCAAGTGCCATTACTGGCAGCATGACTTTTTTCTCACGCATACTGGGTTTGGTCAGAGATGTGGTGTTGGCACGAGTGTTTGGGCCAGGCGATGGTGCCGATGCGTTTTTTCTGGCATTCAAGATCCCCAATTTTTTGCGTAGGTTATTTGCTGAAGGCGCATTTAACCAGGCATTTGTGCCGGTACTATCTGAATATCGCAGTCAGCGCAGCCTGGCTGATGTACAAACACTGATCAACGTGGTTGCTGCTTATCTTGGCACGATACTGCTGGTCATCAGCGTCGTTGTTGTCGCGGCAGCCCCTTTGGTTGCGTGGCCAATTGCCTATGGCTTTACGGATGAGCCGGTAAAATTCGCGCTGTTTGTCGATATGTTGCGCATTACTTTTCCTTATTTGTTTTTGATTTCCATGACCGCGTTTGCGGGCTCAATTCTGAATAGTTACGACCGCTTTGCCGTCCCCGCGATCACGCCGTCTTTGCTGAACATTTCGCTGATTGGCTCAGCCTTACTGCTCAGTCCTTATTTCGACCAGCCTGAAATTGCGTTGGCATGGGGCGTAATGATTGCCGGTATCAGTCAGTTTCTGTTTCAGTTGCCGTTTCTGGTGCGCATGCAATTGATGCCAAAGCCCAAATTTATCAGGGGCCATGAAGGTGTCAGTCGTATCCTGCGGCTGATGGTGCCAGCCCTGTTTGGTGTGTCGGTGAGTCAGATCAATTTGTTACTAGACACAGTGATTGCGTCATTGCTGGTCTCCGGCAGCGTGTCGTGGTTGTACTTTTCAGAGCGATTAATGGATTTGCCTCTGGGCATTTTTGCGGTGGCGATTGCGACGGTAGTGCTGCCCAGCCTTTCTCGGCGTCATGCGGAAAAATCGGCCCAGGAATTTGCCGCACTGCTGGATTGGGCTTTCAGATTGATTTTGCTGATCGCCATCCCTGCATCGCTGGCATTGGTGTTGTTGGCTCAGCCGATGATTATTACGCTGTTCCAGAATGATAACTTTGACGCATATGATGTGACGCAAGTAACGTCCAGCCTGCAAGCTTATTCAATTGGGTTGACTGCGTTTATGGCGATCAAGGTGTTCGCGCCTGGTTATTATGCCAGGCAAAACACCAGCACCCCCGTCCGTATTGGCATCATCGCCATGGTGGCCAATATGGGACTGAATATTCTGTTTGTTTTTGTCCTGGATATGGCACATACCGGTTTAGCGCTTGCCACATCACTGGCTGCTTTCCTGAATGCAGGACTGTTGTTGTTAGGGTTGCAGCGCAGTGGGGTTTTTCATTTCCAGCGAGGCTGGGGACTGTTTCTGGTCAGGATGCTGCTGGCGAACGTGCTAATGTCGATATTGGTTGTCTGGCTTGCAGGCGATTGGCAGGCATGGCTGGACTGGGGAATAGGCCAGCGTGCAGGCATGCTAGCCCTTGTCTGTTTTGGTGGTATGTTGACCTATCTGGCGGCCCTGTTTCTCACCGGCATGCGGCCTGCTGATTTTCGTCGGCAAGCTTGAAGGCAAGTCTAAAGACAGAAGGGCTAACTTGATTGCCAGGCAGTCAGCCCCCAGAATATCGCAGCAATCAAAAAATTCAGGAAAGTAGTCATGCCATCTAAAACGCGGGAAGTCGATAATTTGCACATCATCTCTCAGGAGGAGCTGCCCACTCCTGCCGAGCTCAAGCGTGAAATGCCCTTAAAAGGCGCTGCTCTTGAGACTGTTTTGTACGGTCATCACAGTGTGAAAGGCATTCTGGACAATAAAGACCACCGACTATTGGTCGTTGTGGGGCCGTGTTCAATTCACGATACCGCGCTCGCGATGGACTATGCCCGTCTGCTTAAGCCACTGGCAGATGAATTAAAAGACACGCTGATGATCATCATGCGTGTTTATTTTGAGAAACCACGTACCACAGTGGGTTGGGAAGGATTGATTTATGATCCCTACCTGGACGGCAGTCATCGCATCGAGCACGGTCTGCGC
>JAUSPW010000619.1 GCA_030652635.1 Pseudohongiella sp.
GAGGTGTTTTTTGTGGAGTTGAGCAGGTCCGGCAGCAAACTCTGGTCGATGACTTTGTGCCACGCGCTACCTTGCGAATCCAGGTGCCAGAGTCGGCGGATAAAAAATAATGCGGGCAGTAACGCTAACAGCCACAAGGGACGCAGGAAGTGGAAGTCAGTGATTGCCTGCGCCAGCGTCAAGGAGTCATTCATACAATTTCTCCAGACGCGGGCGTTTTAGCCTGCGTAGTTTGGCGACTGGCGGCCGGAATGCGGGTTGCGGCAGGCAATGCCAGCAAGGCCAGCAGGAAACTCAATAGCAGTGCAGCACCCAGTGGCCAATGGAACAATAAGGTGATCGGCCGATAGGTTTGTTCGTCCTGCTCAATCGGTTCCATTCGATCCAGTTCGTCATAAATCTCGACCATGTCTTCCAGGGTTCTGGCGCGGAAGTAACGACCACCGGTCATTTCTGCAATTTGTGTCATGGTGGCATCGTCGATTTCGGAGATCAGCGCGCCCGGACGGTTGCCAAACATGGAACGTTGCGCAAACTGGTCTGATGCAATACCCACCACGTGCATGGTGATACCTTCTGTGCGGGCCAGCTGTGCCGCCTGCACCGGAGTCAGCTCGCCAGCGTTGTTGATACCGTCAGTCAGCAAAATCATGATACGCCGGTTTTCAGGCTGTTGGCGAAGGTGTTTCACACTGATACCGACCGCATCACCAATTGCTGTGGCAGATTCATCGATCATGCCGATTTCCAGCTCTTCGACCAGACGCTGCACGGTACCCAAGTCATAGGTCATGGGCGTGAGAATATACGCATGCGCCGCAAATAAAGCCAAACCGAGACGGTCGCCTTCACGTTTTTCAACAAAGTCGCTGATTACTGCTTTCATGACCTGAAAACGTGACAGCTGCGTGTTATTCAAAAACATGTCGCGTGCTTCCATACTACCGGACATATCGAGCGTCAGCATCATGTCGCGCCCGGTGGTTGGAATCTGCACGGGATCACCAACCCACTGCGGACGGCTGCCGGCGATAACCACCAAAATCCAGATCAACGAGCAGCATATGAGCATCAAAACGCTTTTGTTGTAGTGCCGATTGGCATCTGTATGCAACTGCACCAACTGGCGATAAAACGGTATGCGCAGCGCAGCATCCTGACGTGGTGCACGTGGCATCAGCCAGTACACAAGCAGGGGGAGTGGAAGGGCCAAAAACACCAAGGGCCAGGAAAATTCAAGCATGATTATCAGCCGCCGCGCTTGTTTTGTTTTTGTGGTGGTCAGATGTTGACGCAGAGTCGAGTTTAGCCAAATAAAGATTTTTAATCCATTCGCGCGCCATGCGTTCAAGCGCGTCAGCGTCGACATCACAGCGTGGTGCAAAACGGCCTTGCGCCAGTATCTGCGCCAGCTGCGTCGTTAAAAGTCCGGCTTTGTCATACTGTCTGAGCAGACTGACCCAAGCCTGGCCACTCAGGCCCGCCACTGCGTTGTGTTCAAGGTGTAACAGCGCCACCCGTCGCAAGACGGCATTGACGTTGTTTACAAACACCAGTCGGTTGGCCATGTCGCTTTCGCCAGCGGCTGTCAACAGTTGACGGGCATTAGCCAACTCGCTGGTTGCTGCATTCAAACGCTTCTGCAGTGTCAGACGTTTTTGTAGACGCCAGCTACCATAGATGGCCAGTGCCAATAACAATGCTGCCAATATCCACCAGCCCGGTGCCAACGGCCAGTAACTGACCTCGCCGGGCATGCGGATATCTGCCAATTCACTTAAAGCGTCTGCGATGTCCATTGATGTATCCGTTCTACTACCGGTTGATCGGTTCTAAGGGTCAGCAAGGGAATTTTTAATCTGTTCAGTTCAGCCTGCAATTGATCAAGTCTTTGCTGATAAAGATGTTGATAGTTATCGCGAGCTTTTTTGCTGAAGGTATTCAGGGTGCCTTTTTCGCGCCCGTCGGTGATATTGTAATAACCGGGCACTGGCAGATTCTCTTCCAGACTATCGTGTACAAAACAGCACACCACATTGTTGTGCAGAGAGATCTGATAAAGATACTGAAATCCGGCTTCATTGATGCTGCTGAAGTCGCTGATGATATAAAGCGTGCTACCGGGTTTGGTAATGCGACGAATGCGGCCCAGCGCATTGGCAAGGCCACCTGCATCACGTTCCGGTCTAGCGGCGCCACTGGTCGCCTTGGCGGCGAGGTCGGCATTGGCCAGTTGTATCTGATTCAATAAATGCAGGGCTGAACGGCGGCTGCGTTTTGGTCTGACCAGGCTGTAATTGTCATCGGCATACACCAGACCACCTACCCGGTCGCCATTGTCGATAGCAAGCCAACAGAATATGGCTGCTGCTTGCGCGGCAATAACGGACTTGAATGCGGTTTGGCTGCCAAAAAACATTGAGTTTGACTGGTCGACGGCAATGATCACGGGTCGTTCGCGTTCTTCGCGGAATACTTTGGTAAACGGTTTGCCGATTCGCGCGGTGACGCGCCAGTCAATCGTGCGGATATCATCGCCTGCCTGATAGGGGCGGAATTCTTCAAAGTCGATGCCGCGGCCCCGGATTTTAGACATATGCTGTCCTGAAATACCGGCGACCGAGCGTTTATGTGTGACGTATTCCAGTGTGCGTGCAGCGTAACGCTGCAACAGCAGATCCTGCAGGCCAATAACTGCCCCTTTGGCCTGATACAGCGCCTGATGGGGCAGAATGCGTGGCGACTTGCTCATGGTGTCTCCGGGCCGGGGCGGGGCAATCCGAGATCGGCGATTGGCGTAAGTTCAGTCAGTGGTTGGCGACGCGTCAGCATGCCAGTGTCTCAGGCTGACGGAACCCGCTCCAGAATGGTGGCCAATACTTTGTCCGGGGTGACGCCACTGGCTTCGGCTTCAAAACTGAGCAGTACACGGTGACGCAGTACGTCAAACATCACCGCCTGCACATCATCCGGCGACACAAAGTCATTGCCTTTGATCCAGGCGTGAGCGCGTGAGCAGCGGTCAAGTGCAATGGTGCCGCGCGGGCTGGCGCCAAAATCAATCCAGCCTGCCAGATCAGCGCCGTACACATCGGGATTACGTGTCGCCATGATCAATTGAATAATGTATTCCTCAACCGCTGGCGCCATGTGCATGGCCAGAATTTCCTGGCGGGCAGCAAACAGATCGTCCTGGCTGACAATTTCCGGAATAGTGGGCACCACGTTTTTAGCTTCGTTTCGCACCAGTTGCAAAATGCTGCGTTCCGCTTCTGCGGTGGGATAGGTTATGGACACGTGCATCAGGAAGCGGTCAAGCTGCGCTTCAGGCAGCGGGTAGGTACCTTCCTGTTCAATCGGGTTTTGTGTCGCCATGACCAAAAACAGTGGCGGCAATTTAAAGGATTCCCTACCGACAGAGACCTGATGTTCCGCCATGGCTTCCAGCAGTGCCGACTGAACTTTGGCAGGCGCTCGGTTGATTTCGTCAGCCAGAACCAGGTTGTGGAAGATCGGGCCGGGTTGAAAGCGGAAGGATCCATCTTCAGGACGGTAAATTTCAGTACCGGTAATATCGCTTGGCAGCAGGTCAGGCGTGAACTGAATTCGGTGAAAGTCACCCTCAATGGCGCGGGACAAATCTTTGATTGCCTTGGTTTTTGCAAGTCCCGGGGCACCTTCCACCAACAGATGGCCGTCGGCCAGCAGGGCTATCAACAATCGATCGACCAGTTTCTCCTGTCCGATGATCTGCTGAGTGAGCCAGGTTTTCAGTGCTGTTATTGTATTGTGATGACTCATAAATTTACCTGTTCTACGAAGCGGGTTGCTGGCCGGAAGTCAGCGATTGTAACCAATTTAAGGCTGATGTCTAGCAGGCGCTCGGGTCAGTTTGTCATAGAATGTGGCAGCGCCGTCGCAAGCACTGTCTTATAATGCGGCGCATCAGCCTGATGCGTTCCGTTACGCCCCGAAATTTAACTTTGCCAGACCTTCAGAGAGAGATCCCATGTACGGCCTTATGCGCTCATTGTTGTTCACCTTGCCTACCGAAACCTCGCACCAAGTAGCGATGGGCAGTCTGGATCTGGCTCAGAGGCTGCACCTGCAGGGGCTGCTGGGCGGGGCACGGGCAGGCACCGGTGTGTCGGTCAAGGTCATGGGTATTGATTTTCCAAACGTCTTGGGGCTATCAGCTGGACTGGATAAAAATGCCGATCACATTGACGGACTCGCCGCACTGGGTTTTGGGTTTATCGAAATCGGCACGCTGACGCCTCGCCCACAGCCAGGAAATCCGCTGCCGCGTTTGTTCAGATTGCCGGAGCAGCAGGCCATCATCAATCGCATGGGTTTTAACAATAAGGGGATGGATTATGCGCTTGCAAAAATCCGTAGTAGTCGGTTCAACGGTGTTCTAGGTATCAACATAGGCAAAAATTTTGATACACCAGTAGAAAAGGCCGCCGATGATTATCTGATTGGCTTACGCAAAGCCTGGGAGTTGGCCAGTTATGTGGTGGTGAATTTGTCATCACCGAATACGCCGGGGCTGCGCAGTCTGCAGTACGGTGAAGACTTGCGTCGACTTTTGGATGTGCTGAAGCAGGCGCAACATACCTTGTCGCAGGCCGATGGGCGTCATGTGCCGCTGGTCATCAAAATTGCGCCTGACCTGAACAGCGAGGAGATCGGGCTGATTGCCGGTAGTCTGCTGGAGTTTGCAGTGGATGGTGTGACAGCAACAAATACCACATTGTCGCGTGTGGGTGTGGAGTCCAACCCTCTGCATAAAGAAGCGGGAGGTTTGAGTGGTGCGCCCGTGCGCGCGGCATCAACGCGGGTAATCAGGGAGCTGCATCAGGCACTGGACGGTAAATTGCCCATCATAGGTGTGGGTGGTATCGGCAGTCTGCAAGATGCGCGTGAAAAACTGCAGGCAGGCGCCAGTCTGCTGCAGATTTACACGGGCTTTATCTACGGTGGCCCGCCCTTGGTGCGAGAGATTGTGGAAGGAGTAAGCCCGAAAGATGTGCATCAGCAGTCAGATGCCAGTGTGTCTGGGCGCTGATCATGCTGCATTTATATACCACTGCGGGCTGTCATCTTTGTGAGGATGCCCATGCCATTCTGAATTATTGCCAGCGGTATTTTCCTGAGGTGCAATGGTCATCCGTTGAGATTGCTGACGACGAGGCCTTGGTGCAGCGCTTTGGTGTGCGCATTCCGGTTATTGCGTTTGCCAGCACAGGGGCTGAACTGGATTGGCCCTTTGATCCGGGCCAAGTGATGGCGTTTATCAAATCCCAAACAGACGTCGCGCGTTAGCAGTGGTCTCTTCGGCAATGGCCGCAGGCGATCTTTCCGTGTAACGCGCAACCGTGTTCAGCACTTCCGTCAACCAGGCAGGTTCGTTGCGTCGACTCTTTGGTTTCGGCCGCAGGCTGCGGGGCAACAAATAAGGCGCATCGGTTTCCAGCAGCAATCTGTCGTGCGGAATATCTTTGACCAGTTCCAGCAAATGCTGTCCGCGCCGCTCGTCACAAATCCAGCCCGTAATGCCAATGTACATGTCCATGTCCAGATAGTCATACAGCGCGGTCTTTTCATCGGTAAAACAATGCACCACGCCGCCACAGAGCTGATCACGAAATTCTTTGAGAATGGGATAAAAGCGCGAATGCGCATCGCGTTGATGCAGAAACACCGGTTTGCCGATCTCGACCGCCATCAACAAATGCTCGGTAAACACTCTTTCCTGATCAGGGCGAGGGGAATAGTCGCGATTAAAATCCAGCCCGGTTTCACCCACAGCGCGTACCAAGGGGTTGTTGAGCAAGGCGCGGATACCCTTCAAGGTATCCGCATCGGCATGGGCAGCTTCATGCGGATGGATGCCGGCAGTCGCCGATAGATTTGCAAATTGCTGGCATAAATCCAGCGCTTTTTGCGAGGCCGCCAAGGTGGTGCCGGTGACCAGTTGATGCACAATACCTGCTGCCACGGCCCGCTGAATCACCTCAGGCAGGTCGTGGTCGAAGGATTCATGGCCCAGATTGGCGCCGATGTCGATAAGTGGAAAAGTCATGGCGCGCGAGTATACCAGAGCATGCCTGTGTGCTGTATCGCTGCACACAATCGATCCTGTGAGGTCTAATGTGCGGCCGGAGTGTGGTAGATTAATTCCTTATCAAGGATAATATCGCCCGCTGATATCAGACCAACACGCACTAAGCAGGTTTTGCACATGACTACTTCAATGGCGCCACAGACACATCTACCCGAAAAAAAGGCTCTGAACTGGGCCGAACTGGGCTTTTCATATCAGCCTACCGAATACCGTTTCCGCGCCATTCACAAGGACGGTCATTGGTCTGAAGGCGAGTTGATCACCTCAGATATGATCAGTGTGCATGAAGGTGCGCCAGCGCTGCATTACGCCCAGCAATGTTTTGAGGGTCTTAAAGCTCAGACTGCGCCCGATGGCCGCGTATTGTTGTTCCGCCCGACGCTGAATGCCGAGCGTATGCGTCAGGCGGCTGGTCGTCTGCTGATGCCGGAAGTACCGGAAGCCTTGTTTATTCGTGGAGTAGAAGAGGCCGTGCGCGCCAACTATGCCTGGATACCGCCGCATGGTTCTGGTGCTTCTTTATATATTCGTCCGATGCTGATAGGTGTAGGGCAGAATCTGGGGCTGAAGACCGCCAAAGAGTTTGAATTCAGGGTGTTTGTATCACCAGTTGGGCCCTACTATAAAAGTGCGGGTCTGGCCGTGATATCACTGGCTGTGTCTGATCTGGACCGTGCCGCGCCCTCAGGCACCGGTAACTATAAAATTGGTGCCAATTATGCGGGCGGTTTGCTGGCCACGCGCATGGCGCAGGATCTGGGCGCTAATGAGGCGCTGTTTCTGGATGCGCGTGAACGTCGTTATATCGATGAAGCGGGCTCTGCCAATATTGTCGTTGCCATGAAAGATGGCCGATTTGTGACGCCTGCCTCCACTGCGGTACTGCCCAGCGTGACTCGTCGCTCGATCATGACATTGGCTGAACAGGAAATGGGCTTGACCATCGAGCATCGAGCAATCGATTTGCGCGCAGAAATTGCCAACTTTGAAGAAGTCGCTGCTTGCGGTACTGCTGCTGTGATTTCCCCTGTCGGTAGAATTTATGTAGATGGTCAGTGGCACCGTTTTTACGGAAACGGCGAGCTTGCCGGACCTGTCATGCAAAAACTCTATGGACTGCTTGTTGGCATACAGCGCGGAGAACTGACTGACAAGAACAACTGGACCCACAATGTAAGCCTCTGATTTTATTGTTATAAGGCGCCACCAATCTTGATTGATTGCAGGTTGGTGGGCCGAATGACAAATTCTCTCGTATACCTGTCTGTTGCCAACTAGAGCTTGACCCTCAGTCGGCGAATCTTTATATATGACGGCTTGATCACGTCACGCCTACGCCGCCAGGCGCTGCCGGAGCGCAGTGTCCTTTGCTTTAATATCAGGAAATGAACAACTGAATGAGTAAAAATCTGGTTATTGTTGAGTCGCCTGCCAAGGCCAAAACCATTAACAAGTATCTTGGAAAAGAGTTTGTGGTGAAGTCCAGTGTGGGCCATATCCGCGACCTTCCCGTCTCCGGCAGTGGCAACGGACTGGCGGTTGACCCGGCTGAGCGCGCCCGCGAGGCCGCGAAAACCCGCAAACTCAGTCCTGACCAAAAAGCCGAACATAAGGAAAAGAAGTCTCGGGAACAGCTGATTTCACGTATGGGCGTGGATCCTGAACACGGTTGGCATGCGCGTTATGAAATATTGCCTGGCAAAGAAAAAGTGGTGGCCGAGCTCAAGAAGCTGGCAAAGTCTGCAGACACCATCTACCTCGCAACCGACTTGGACAGAGAGGGAGAAGCCATTGCCTGGCATTTAAAGGAGGCAATTGGTGGTGACGAGAGTCGTTATCGCCGTGTGGTATTTAACGAAATCACCAAAAAAGCCATCAAGGAAGCTTTCTCCCACCCGGGTGAGTTGGATATGCGCTATGTGGAAGCACAGCAAGCGCGCCGTTTTCTGGATCGGGTAGTCGGATTTATGGTGTCGCCGTTGCTGTGGGCAAAAGTTGCGCGCGGTTTGTCAGCAGGGCGCGTCCAGTCAGTAGCGATGCGTTTGATTGTAGAACGTGAGCGCGAGATTCGTGCCTTTATTCCCGAAGAGTTCTGGGAATTGTTTGCGGATACCCGCACGAGCCACAAAGCTGCCCTGAGACTGCAAGTAGTCAAACAAGCCGGTGAAAATTTTCGTCCTGGCAACGGCAAAGACACTGCCGCTGCGCAGGCCCTGCTGCAACAGGCACAGTTTATTGTCAGCGGCCGTGAAGACAAACCCACCAGTTCAAAACCCAAACCGCCGCTGATCACCTCAACGCTGCAACAGGCTGCCAGCACGCGTCTGGGTTTTGGTGTCAAAAAGACCATGACGTTGGCGCAGCGCTTGTATGAGGCCGGTTACATTACCTACATGCGAACGGATTCCACAAATCTCAGCGCTGATGCAGTGGCCATGTGTCGCAGTTATATCGAAGAGCAATTTGGCAAAAAATATTTGCCGGAAGCGCCCATACAGTACAGCGCCCGCGATGGCGCACAAGAAGCGCACGAAGCGATTCGTCCCACGGATGTGAATACTCTGCATACGCAGTTGTCGGGCATGGAGCGTGATGCCGAGCGTTTGTATGCCTTGATCTGGGCACATTTTGTGGCATGCCAGATGCCGCCGGCGCGGTATCTGAGCAGTCAGATTACCGTCATGGCTGCAGATTTTGAGCTGCGCACCAAAGGGCGCATCATGCAGTTTGATGGCTACCTGAAAGTATTGCCCAGCAAAGAAGAAGACGTGGTGCTCCCCGATGTGTCGGCGGGCGAAAAACTGAAGCTGGAGCAACTGGAACCCAAACAACACTTTACCAAACCTTCGCCGCGTTATACGGAAGCAAGTCTGGTCAAAGAGCTGGAGAAACGTGGAATCGGACGCCCGTCAACCTATGCGGCCATCATCTCGACCATTCAGGAACGCGGTTATGTCAAAGTGGAAAGCCGCCGCTTTTACGCGCAGAAAATGGGGGATATTGTTGCCGAGCGATTGGAAGAAAGTTTCACAGATCTGATGGATTATGACTTCACAG
>JAUSPW010000631.1 GCA_030652635.1 Pseudohongiella sp.
ATGTCTGACGCAGATTCAGGCCACACATACAGAGCAAGCAGAACCTCGCTCTGGGTGTAAGCAAGCAGGCGAATTGCCTGCTTGTCGCTGTCACTCAGCTCAGCAGTATTGCTGTGGGCGTCAGGCAGTTGTTGCTTAACAAGGCCTATATCAAACTGACCGATGCCTTCAATGTTGTAGACGTGCAAACCGTCTAGCAGGCGATAGTTCCAGTAGTGATTCGCGGGCAATGTCAGTGACGTCTTGGACACTAACAAGGCCTGCCAGTCACTGTGCACTGGCTCTGCTTTGACAGCGGTCTGTTTAAACGCCGGCTGACCTGAGATCGGGTCGCAGACTGCAGCAACCAGACTGTCAATACGGCCTGCCGAGGTGAAACAATCGTTCCAGTGAATTGGAGCAAAAACAGTACCGCGACTCTGACCAGTATTGATGTGCGCGCGCAACACGCAGCGGCCCAGTGGACTGCTGAGCGCAATCAATTGGTGCTCGCGTATGCACAATTTTTCAAGATCTTCTGGATGAAACTCGGCAAAGACTTCCGGCCGGTGTTGTTGCAGTCTCGCGCTACGGCCAGTACGTGTCATGGTATGCCACTGATCACGGATACGGCCGGTATTTAATATCAACGGGTACTGCAGAATATTTTCAATGAGAGCGCCTTGCAATCCGGTTTTTACAAAATTGGCGCGGCCGTCCTGCGTAAAAAACAGGCCGTCTTCAAATAGTCTTATTGCACCGCTGCTCTGACCGGATTTGATCGGCCAGTACGTTGGCACCAGGTCGTCGTATTCCTGATGAGTGATAGTCGCGAAGGCGCCGATATCAAAGTCCCTGCTGCCGTCATTTTTGTATGCAGATAGTTGTGCGTGCTCTTTAAATATGTCTGCCGGTTTTTGGTACAAAAATTCTTTGGTGAAACCCAGGCGCTCAGCCACCTTGCAAATAATCCACCAGTCAGGTTTTGTATCCTCCGGCAGTGGCAGGAATGCGCGTTGTCTTGAAATACAACGTTCGGAATTGGTGACTGTACCGTCTTTTTCACCCCATCCGGCGGCCGGCAATTTGATATGTGCCAGACGCAAGGTATCGCTATCCGCAACGCAGTCAGATACCACCACACACTCACATTTCTGCAAAGCCTGGCGTACACGATCAGCATCCGGCAAGGACACCACAGGGTTGGTGGCCATGATCCA
>JAUSPW010000638.1 GCA_030652635.1 Pseudohongiella sp.
CTGTATTCTGGTGGGAACCCAGTTGCTGGCCATGGGCCATCACTTTCCAAAGGTCACGCTCGTCGCCGTGCTAGAGGCAGACAGCGGGCTGTTCAGTGCCGATTTTCGTGGCCAGGAATTTATGGCGCAACTGTTAACACAAGTAGCGGGGCGCGCGGGGCGGGCTGAACAACCCGGCGAAGTGTTGATCCAGACCCAGCACGCGACTCACCAAAGCCTGCAAATATTAATCAACCAGGGCTACCATGCGCTGGCGGAGCAGTTGATGCAGGAGCGCCAGCACACCAGCATGCCGCCCTTTACGCATCTCGCCTGCATCAGGGCCGAGGCTATCAACAGTCAAGCCCCGCTTGAGTTTTTAATGAAAGCCCGCGCATTAACCGAACAAATTTGTGACACGCAGCACCTGCAACAACGCATCATGATTAATGGCCCCTTGCCCGCTCCGATGGAGAAACGCGCCAATCGTTTTCGCCAGCAGCTACTGGTCCGGGCGCATCATCGTCAGGACCTGCAACTGCTGCTGAGCACCCTGTGTTTACAACTGGAAGGCCTGAGCAGCCAGCGGCAAGTGCGCTGGTCAGTCGATGTTGACCCACAGGATATGATGTAAGGCGCTGATGCGTGTATTATCTGCAACCTTGAGTGACCAACAGCCACATTCAGGATATTCCGCTACATGGATCAGGATTTTGCAAAAAGACGTATCCGCACGCCGCTTGCCGAGCCTTCTGCCGTGCCACAACCTTCCAGCCTTGGCTTGTTGCTGACCGGTCTGGTCACAGGTATTGCCGTTGGCCTGTTTATTGGTTTACTGGTTTATCTGTCTGGCGCTCTGCCACCCGCGCCCGGCCAGGCTGCTGCCCCCGATAATCGTCAGATCGAAACGCCAGAAATTGCCGGCGCAGACAGCGCAGGCGGGATCACCCAGGAACAACAACGCGAAGCGCAGCGACTACAACTGGAGTTTTATCAGGAGCTGCCTAACTACGAAGTGGTGGTGGATGTCACGCCAGTCAGTGGCTCAGTGCCCAGAACGCCGCCACCAGTTATTGCAACTGCTGCAACCGTCGACGCCACTGCGGATCCCATTCAGGCACAAAGCGAGACCGCAGTGCTTGAAACCATGGATCCCGGCACAGATGCGTCAAGCCCAGCAACCGAACCCGTCGCCAGCGAAGTGGTCGCAAGCAGCAACACGCTTGATCCTGTCTCTGCCGCCCTGCTTGAAATCAGCAATCGTCCTGCCGCTGCGGGAGATGTTAACCAAGTGGTGGCACAAGCGCCCTCAGCAGGCCCGTCATATATGTTGCAGGCTGGCGCTTTTCAGCAAAGAGAAACCGCCAATTCACAGCTCAGCAGGTTACTCGGGCTGGGCCTGAATGCGCGCATCCGGGAAGAAACACTGCCTGGTCGCACCTTGTTTCTGGTGCAAGCCGGCCCTTACGCCACGCGTGATGACATGATGCAGGCCGAGCGTGTGCTGCGCAGCAACAGCATCGACAGTATGAGAATTACGCTCAGCCAGCCTTGAACACCGGCTGGCTGACCCAATATCCCTGAAGCAAGACATCCGGTTTATTCCATCCAAGGAGAAGCGCATTGGAGCAGTTTCGCGGTACCACCATCTTATCTGTGCGTCGCAACAATAAAATTGTTATTGGCGGCGACGGTCAGGTTTCTCAAGGCAACACAGTGCTTAAAGGCAATGCCCGCAAAGTTCGACGTCTGTATAAAGACCAGGTGCTGGCAGGATTTGCCGGTGGTACAGCCGACGCGTTTACCTTGTTTGAACGCTTTGAAGAGCAACTCGAAAAACATCAAGGCAAATTGGTGCGCTCAGCCGTATCGCTTGCGAAACTCTGGCGCACCGAACGCTCTCTGCGTCGGCTTGAAGCCTTGTTAGTGGTTGCCGACAAAGATGCCTCTCTCATCATCACCGGCAACGGTGACGTCATCGAACCTGAAGACGGCTTGATGGCCATTGGCTCCGGCGGCTCCTTTGCGCTGTCCGCGGCACGCGCCCTGTATTTTAATACCGAGATGGAAGCGCGCATGATTGTCGAAAAAAGTCTGGGGATTGCCGCGGATATCTGCGTCTACACCAACCACCAGCATGTTATCGAAGAACTTGAATATTAATCAGTTGCAGCCCCATTTTTCAGGAATACGTGCATGACCATGATGACTCCCAGAGAGATCGCCTCTGAACTTGACCGACATATTGTGGGGCAAAAGGCTGCCAAACGCGCCGTTGCTATCGCACTTCGCAACCGCTGGCGACGTATGCAGCTCGGCGCTGACATTCGCCAGGAAATCACACCCAAAAATATCCTGATGATTGGCCCAACCGGGGTAGGAAAAACCGAAATAGCGCGACGTCTGGCCAAACTCGCCAACGCGCCGTTTATCAAAGTGGAAGCGACCAAATTCACCGAGGTGGGTTACGTAGGACGCGATGTGGAATCCATCATTCGTGACCTGGTCGATATTGCGGTCAAAATGTTACGCGAAGAACAGATTCGCAAAGTTCAGCACCGAGCTGAAGAAGCGGCCGAAGATCGTGTGCTCGACGCATTGCTGCCGCCACCGCCGCGCGTGCCCAATGCCGCAGCTGAGTTATCCGGCAATGACGCGCAATCAGCCACTCGCCAGATGTTCCGCAAAAAATT
>JAUSPW010000639.1 GCA_030652635.1 Pseudohongiella sp.
CATTTTTTGATCCCTCCGTCCCCTAAAAAACAGCTACAATCGGGCCATACAGATCACATATAGGGACATCATGAAAATCGCGATTGCAGGTACAGGTTACGTCGGTTTATCCAATGCTGTGTTGTTATCTCAGCATAATCAGGTGGTTGCGCTGGATATCATTGAAGACAAAGTCAACATGATCAACAATCGGCAGAGCCCGATTGCCGACGCGGACATTGAGCATTACCTTCAGAATAAACCGCTTAATCTGAAGGCGACGCTGGATAAAAAAGAAGCCTATGAAGATGCGGATTTTGTGATCATTGCCACGCCCACTGATTATGATCCGCAGACCAACTACTTCAATACGCGATCAGTGGAAGCCGTCATCAAAGATGTCACAGCCATCAATCCAAATGCGGTGATGGTGATCAAATCCACGGTACCGGTTGGTTATACCGCCAAGGCCAAAGAGCAATTTGGCACCAATAACATCATGTTTTCCCCGGAGTTTTTAAGGGAAGGCAAGGCGCTGTACGATAACCTATACCCATCACGCATCATCGTGGGTGAACGTTCCGAACGCGCTGAACGGTTCGCGGCACTGCTGCAACAAGGCGCGATCAAGCAGGATGTGCAGGTATTGTTTATCGACTCTACCGAGGCCGAAGCGGTCAAGTTGTTCTCCAACACCTACCTCGCCATGCGCGTCGCCTACTTTAACGAACTTGACACCTATGCTGCCTCGCACGGGTTGAATACCCGGCAGATTATCGACGGTGTCTGTCTGGACCCGCGCATCGGCAATCACTACAACAATCCCTCGTTTGGTTACGGCGGCTATTGCCTGCCCAAGGACACCAAACAGCTGCTGGCCAACTACTTGGAAGTGCCGCAGAACCTGATAAACGCCATCGTGGACGCCAACCGCACGCGTAAGGACTTTATCGCCGACAGCATCGTGGCGCGGAATCCGCAGGTGGTAGGTGTGTACCGGCTGATCATGAAAGCGGGCTCGGACAACTTTCGCGCCTCCAGCATCCAAGGCATCATGAAGCGCATAAAAGCCAAAGGAATCAAGGTGGTAGTATTCGAACCAGCGCTACAGGAAGCCGAGTTTTTCCGCTCGCCGGTGATGCACGATCTGAACGCTTTCAAAGATATGTGCGACGTCATCATCGCCAACCGCATGACC
>JAUSPW010000645.1 GCA_030652635.1 Pseudohongiella sp.
AGTTTTACTGACCGTTTTCAACAACATAACCCAGGAGCCAGTGACCTCGCAGGTCAATTACTCAGATTTTATCCGTGAAGTCAGGTCAGGACAGGTGCGCTCGGTCAATATTGCGGGTGTGACGGTTAATGGTGTGCGATCCGACAATACCCGGTTCAACACCACCATCCCCATGATTGGCGACGACCAGTTGATGGATGATCTGTTCAACAACAACGTTGAAATTCGCGCGTCTGAACCCGAGCGGCAGAGTCTGTGGACTCAGTTGCTGGTCGCCAGCTTCCCGATTCTGATCATTATTGCGTTGTTTTTCTTTTTTATGCGGCAGATGCAAGGCGGCGGTGCTGGCGGAAAAGGCGGGCCTATGTCGTTTGGCAAGAGCAAAGCCAAATTGCTGGGTGAAGACCAGATCAAGATTACTTTTGCGGATGTTGCGGGCGTAGACGAAGCCAAAGAAGATGTTAAAGAGCTGGTGGACTTTCTGCGTGAGCCAGATAAGTTTCAGCGCCTGGGTGGACGTATCCCGCGCGGCATCCTGATGGTGGGTCAGCCAGGGACAGGTAAAACCTTGCTTGCCAAAGCTATCGCTGGCGAAGCAAAAGTACCGTTTTTCTCGATTTCAGGTTCTGACTTCGTTGAGATGTTTGTAGGTGTGGGTGCGTCGCGAGTGCGCGACATGTTTGATCAAGCCAAAAAGCAGGCGCCTTGTATTATTTTTATCGACGAGATTGATGCCGTCGGTCGTCACCGTGGTGCGGGTCTGGGCGGCGGTCACGATGAGCGCGAGCAGACACTGAACCAGTTGCTGGTTGAAATGGATGGTTTTGAGGTTAACGACGGCATTATTGTGATTGCTGCCACTAACCGACCTGATGTGCTCGACCCTGCGCTGTTGCGTCCTGGCCGCTTTGACCGTCAGGTTGTGGTGGGCTTGCCCGACATCCGTGGCCGTGAGCAGATACTTAAAGTGCATATGCGCAAAGTGCCAATCGCTGACAATGTGGATGCGGGTGTTATTGCGCGCGGCACACCTGGTTTTTCCGGTGCGGATCTGGCCAACCTAGTAAACGAAGCGGCGCTGTTTGCGGCACGTGGTGGTCGTCGCCTGGTGACCATGGAAGAGTTCGAAAAAGCCAAAGACAAAATCATGATGGGCACCGAACGCAAATCAATGGTGATGTCTGAAAAAGAAAAAACCAACACGGCCTACCATGAAGCTGGCCACGCCATTGTTGGTCGGCTGGTGCCCGAGCATGATCCAGTTTACAAAGTCAGTATTATCCCGCGCGGACGAGCATTGGGCGTGACCATGTTCTTGCCGGAAGAGGATCGTTACAGCATCAGCAAGCTGGCTATCATGAGTCAGATCAGCAGCTTGTACGGTGGCCGAATTGCAGAAGAAATGACACTGGGTGTTGACGGTGTCACGACCGGTGCATCCAACGACATACAGCGCGCGACTGAAATGGCGCGCAATATGGTCACCAAATGGGGTTTATCCGAGAAGCTTGGCCCTTTGATGTACGCCGAAGACGATGGCGAGGTTTTCCTCGGTCGATCAGCCGGTGGCGCGCCGAAACATCATTCGGGAGAAACCGCCAAGCTGATTGACGACGAAGTCAGGAGTATTATCGATTTCTGTTACAGCAGGGCACAACGCATGCTGAAAGAGAATCGTGACAAGCTTGAACTCATGAAAGATGCCTTGATGGAGTATGAAACCATTGATGCCGAGCAGATAAACGACATCATGTCCGGTCGAAAGCCGCGCCCGCCTGCAGATTGGTCCGACAGTAACAGCGGATCCGGGGCTGCGCGCACAGAAGCGCCTGCGAGCGATGTCATGTCAGAAAAGCCCATTGGTGGTCCCGCCAGCGAGCATTGATATTTTGCTGGTATTAATGCGGGAGCAGCTGAGTGTCCAAAGCTGATTTGGGATCAGTTCATGCACCAGCGTCCAGACTGAGAATGTCCGGGCGCTGGTTGGAACTGTCAGTTCCGCGTGTGATGGGCATATTAAACGTCACGCCTGACTCATTTTCTGATGGGGGCCTGCTGTCAGCTGGCGGCGCATCCCGATTCAAAGTCTCCCTTGATAAAGCGCTTTTTGCCGTGCAATCCATGGTGTCTGCAGGCGCTGACATTATTGATGTGGGGGGGGAGTCCACACGTCCCGGCGCGCCGGCAGTCAGTGAAAACGAAGAGCTTGAGCGAGTGATCCCCGTAGTCACAGCAATACGGGCTAACTTTGATGTGCTGATCTCTGTTGATACCAGTACACCATCAGTCATTACTGCGTCGGCAATGGCCGGTGCAGACATGATCAATGACGTTCGGGCCTTGCAGCGTCCCGGCGCACTTGAGGCCGCAGCCGCAACGGATCTCGCGGTTTGCCTGATGCACATGCAAGGTGAGCCACAGTTTATGCAACAGGCACCCTCCTATATTGATGTATTCACAGACGTCAGTTCGTTTTTATCCGTTAGAAAAAGCATCTGTGAGCTTGCAGGCATACACCCCGATCGTATCTGTCTCGATCCGGGGTTTGGTTTTGGAAAAACGCTGGCCCATAACTACCAACTGTTGTCACGACTTCATGATATGCACGCGCTGGGATCACCTCTTTTAATTGGGTTATCCAGAAAGTCCATGATCGGCGCAGTGCTGGGAGCTCCAGCAGCAGATCGTTTGGCAGGAAGTCTGGCTGGCGCAGTATTGGCAGCCGCCGCAGGTGCACAGATCATCCGCGTGCATGATGTTGAGCCAACGGTACATGCGCTCAAGGTGTTGTCAGCGATGCGAAATGCTGGCCAGAACGGTTGATGAAGTGTTTATAATCTGCCTGATAACGGAATATAGAGGTTAAATAATGGGGTCTGGCAAAACAAAAGCAGAAAAACAATTTTTTGGAACAGATGGCATTCGCGGTCGGGTTGGCGAATACCCAATCACGCCAGATTTTATGCTCAAGCTGGGTTGGGCTGCGGGTAAGGTATTTGCCAAGTCCGGTGGCCAGCGCAGCAAAATTCTGATTGGCAAAGATACACGCATTTCGGGATATATGTTTGAGGCAGCACTTGAGGCTGGTTTGGCATCAGCCGGTGTTGATATCAATATGCTAGGGCCTATGCCGACACCTGCAATTGCCTATCTGACGCGGACATTTGGTGCGCAGGCTGGCATCGTCATCAGCGCGTCCCACAACGCTTTTCAGGACAATGGCATCAAGTTTTTTGATGGTGATGGCACAAAATTGCCTGATGAGACCGAATTGGCGATTGAAGAGTATCTGAGCAAAGACATTACCACCGTCAGCTCCGCTGATATCGGAAAGGTCTCCCGTATCACGGATGCGGCCGGCAGATATATTGAGTATTGCAAACGCACCGTGCCGGGAAATGCGGTATTGCGCGGTTTGAAAGTTGTGATTGATTGCGCGAATGGATCGACTTATCACATTGCAGGAAATGTATTTTCAGAACTGGGTGCAACCGTCAAAGCAATTGGTGTCTCACCCAACGGTCTCAATATCAATAAGGATTGTGGTTCCACATCCCCGATGGGACTGGTTCAACAAGTGCTGGCTGAGCAGGCTGATATTGGCATTGCGTTTGATGGCGATGGCGATCGTGTCATCATGGTCGATCATCTGGGCAATATCGTTGATGGTGATGAGTTGTTGTACATCATTGCGCGGGATCGACGTCGCCGCCATATGGCATTTGGTGGCGTTGTAGGAACGCTGATGAGCAACCTTGGTCTTGAACTTGGGCTTGAAGCGCTGGATGTACCTTTTGTCCGCACGGATGTGGGCGATCGGTATGTCATGGAGATGTTAAAGAAAAAATCCTGGTTGCTGGGTGGTGAGTCTTCCGGCCACATTGTCTGTCTTGACGTCGGCACAACCGGAGATGGTATTGTTTCTGCGCTGCAAGTATTGGCTGCGATGATGCAAACCAATTCCAGTCTGTTTGAGTTGCGCAGCAAAATGCGCAAAATGCCGCAGACCATGGTTAACGTGCGTGTGAGCAGCAAAACTTTGGTGATGGACAGTGTGCCCGTCAAGTTGGCCGTAAAGGATGTGGAATCAAAAATGGCAGGGCGTGGTCGCGTACTGCTGAGGCCCTCAGGCACGGAGCCTGTTGTACGGGTCATGGTTGAAGGTGATGATCAGGCGTTGGTGGCAAGGTATGCAGAAGAAATTGCCGATGTCGTCAAGTCGGTTTCCAGTCCGGTGTGAGTGTATCGGGGATAAATGGATTTTCTGATTTGATCTGATCTGCGCTGCTGCGCTGTCTTGCAAGGCAGGTTCAAAGTGGTTATAGTTGCGCCCCCGTGGAAGCTCGGTCGGCGCAGCAGTACAAAGGATAGTGTATATGCGTCGAGCGCTGGTTGCCGCGAACTGGAAAATGCATGGGACCCGAAACTTTATCCGAGAATTGGTTTCCGGAATGATGCCTGCGCTGGCAGGTGGTGTAAATGGCGTTGACATAGTGCTTTGTCCGCCTTTCCCCTACTTGCAGATGGTTGATGCCATGATCCATGGCGCCGAAATTGTGTTGGGCGCTCAGGACATCTGGACTGAAGAAAGCGGGCCGTATACCGGTGAAGTATCGGGTGCGATGCTGGCAGATTTTCGGGTGAGATACGTTCTTGTCGGGCACTCTGAAAGACGCAGTCTGATCGCTGAAAGTGATCGGTTGGTGGCTGATAAGTTTCGTTCAGCGCAGCAAAGTGGGTTGATCCCGGTGCTGTGTGTAGGAGAGACGCTAGAAGAGCGCGATCAAGGGCTTGCCGAGGTTGTGGTCAGGCGGCAGTTGACCGCTGTGATTGAGCGAACAGGTGTTGCAAGTTTGAACAAGGCGGTGATCGCTTATGAGCCGGTCTGGGCAATTGGTACCGGTCGATCAGCAAGCGTAGAGCAGGCGCAGGAAATGCATGCAGCAATCAGACAGATGATTGCGCTGCAGGATGATGAAGTAGCGCAGTCAGTACAAATTATTTACGGTGGTAGCGTCAGTCCGGAGAATGCCCCGGAATTGTTTGCGCAACCCGATATCGATGGCGGGCTGGTGGGCGGAGCATCTTTGAATGCTGACCTGTTTGTTCGTATATGCCAGAGTGTGAGTTGAATTATGGAAACGCTGATCGTGGTTGTGCACGTCATTGCCGCCATCGCAATTATTGCGCTGGTATTGCTGCAGCAAGGCAAAGGCGCCGATGCGGGCGCAGCTTTTGGAAGTGGTGCATCCCAAACTGTTTTTGGTAGTTCTGGAAGTGGCAATTTTCTGACCCGATCTACTACAATTGCGGCGGTGATATTTTTTGTAACCAGTCTGACGCTGGCAATTTATGCCAAGCAATACAGCCTGGGTGGGAATCTGGATGGTGGCGCGCCGTTGGTAAGCCCGGACATTCTGCGCGAACTTGAGCAGTCAGATATTCCTCAGCTGGATACTGCTCCTGCTGCATCTGATATCCCAGCTGTACCTGCAACTGAATTGCCGGTCAGCGAAGTACCGGTTAGTGAAGTGCCTGTGGTTCAGTAAACAGTCCAGTAAACGTTTTTGCCGAAGTGGTGGAATTGGTAGACAC
>JAUSPW010000649.1 GCA_030652635.1 Pseudohongiella sp.
GATTTCTGGGCATCGTGGTGTGTTCCTTGCCTGCGCTCTCTGCCAGAAATTCACACTTTGTACGAGAAATACCAAAACCAGGGCTTTGAAGTAATTGCCATCACAATCGACGATCCAGTCGAAGATGCGCTAGATTTTCTGGACGACCTCGCCGTACCACTCGCCTACCGCGTCGCGTTGGATCAAACTGCTGAGGTGATGGATCAGTACGGTGTAGTCGGAATGCCAACCTCATTTCTCATCGATCGCGAGGGGATTGTCCGCAAAGTACACAAAGGCTTCCGACAAGGTGACACTGAATTGCTGGAGCAGGCTCTGACCGCCCTGCTTGCGGAGCAAGCAGCTCCTTAATAGGGAAACAAGCGCAGCGGCGGTTCATCCAAGGCTGCGAGCTGCTCTCGCAACTCCAGAATGTGTTCCGCCCAATAACGCTCCGTGTTGAACCAAGGAAAACTGCGCGGGAATGCCGGATCTGTCCAGCGTTTTGCCAGCCATGCGCTGTGATGCATGATGCGCAAGGTACGTAGTGGCTCAATCAATCCCAGCTCAGCCGCATCAAACTCAAAAAACTCCTCGTAAGCTTCGATGATTTCCAATAGCTGTGCCTGACGCTGATCACGATCACCCGACAACATCATCCACAAATCCTGGATGGCCGGACCATTGATGGCATCATCAAAATCGACAAACCAGGGCTGATCTCCTCGCCAAAGCACATTGCCAGGATGACAATCACCATGCAAGCGCAAGCGCTGTAACGGGCCACAATTGTTGAATGCCCTATGGATTCGCTCGATCAAATCCAGCGTTAAAGACACGTAGGCAGGCATCAACGCGGCAGGTATAAAATTCCTCTCAATCAGGAAAGATCTGCTTTTCACGGCCCACTGATCAATGCTCAGTTCAATACGATGTTGGAATGAGGCTTGTGAACCTACGCGGTGTACTCGCCCAAGGAACCGCCCCATCACTTGCAGATTATCTGGATTATCCAACTCGGGTGGCCGACCCGCCAGTCGTGGAAACAGAGAAAAACGGAATGTCTGATCGCCAAAAACGCAGGAATGTAAGGTCTTACCATTGACCAGCATCGGCGGGACTACCGGGATTTCGAGTGACTCCAGCTCCAAAGTAAACGCATGTTCTTCAAGAATCTGCGCGTCACTCCAGCGCTCAGGGCGATAAAACTTGGCAATCACAAAACTGCCATCCTCCAGCCCTATCTGGTACACACGATTTTCATAACTGTTCAGAGCAAAAACCCGGGCACTGCTCGGCAAACCCAAGCCCTCAACGGCGTCCAACACCTGGTCTGGCCCTAGCACATCATAAGGATGCCGCTCGGCAGCGCCGGGGAAATCAATCGATGATGCGTTATCTGAAAGTTCAAGAACATTACCTGACTTGCTTTTGTTCATGAATTCTCACCCGGTGCATCGAAGTTGCGGCGAGTATACTGTAAAATCGCGCCCCGCTTTGCCAGTAAATGTCTACCGCCTTGCCCGGCATTTGACAAAACCTGCTTTCCAGTTCCGATTTGATCAAGGAGTCTCACTTGAGCACCAGCAACACACAGGCGCGTCGCCAGGAATTACTGAACCAGTACCAGCAAATTCAGGCAAAAACCCTTAACCTGGATTTAACCCGGGGAAAACCGGCCACGGCACAGCTGAATCTCAGCAATGCAATGGACGGCATACTGCAAGGCGATTTCAAATGCTCCGACGGCTCGGATGCTCGCAACTATGGCGGCGGACTGGGCATCCCGGAGGCGCGCCAGTTTGCAGCAGACTATCTCGACGCCAAAACCGCACAGATCATGGTGGGAGGCAACAGCTCTCTGCAGATGATGTACCAGTATGTAGAAGGAGCCTACCTGCATGGCGTGCGCGGTGCTGACTCTGCATGGATCAAAGAAGCGACGAATGGCCAACGCATCAAGTTCCTTTGCCCTGCGCCCGGCTATGATCGCCACTTTTCCATTTGTGAAGCCTTGGGTATCGAAATGATCCCCGTCACCATGGATGACAATGGTCCCGATATGGGCAGTATCGAAGCGTTGTTACGCAACGACCCTCTGATCAAGGGGATCTGGTGCGTACCCAAATACGCCAACCCGAATGGCGTCGTGTATTCAGCGGACGTAGTTGAGCGTTTTGCCAAACTGGGCACTATCGCGGGTGCCAACTTCAGAATCTTGTGGGACAACGCCTACGCTGAACACCACCTTGTCGATAATCCCCCGGAACTGGCCAACGTGATCGCTCTGAGCGAAAAGTACGGCACGCTCGATAACGTCATTGTGATTGGCTCAACGTCCAAAATCACATTGGCCGGTGCTGGTATTGCCTTTATTGCCACGTCTGAAAGTAACATCAAACATTTTGCTGATCTGCTTGGCATTTCAACAATAGGGCCAGATAAAGTTAATCAGCTCAGGCACATACGTTTTCTGAAAGACCTGCCAACCCTGCGCGGATTGATGCAACAACATCGCGCCATTTTGCAACCCAAGTTTGAACTGGTGTTAAAGCACCTGAACCAAGGGCTTGCAGGCAAAGCAGTCAACGGGCAAACACTTGGCAGCTGGACGGTGCCAGCAGGCGGTTACTTCATTTTGTTTGACACCTTGCCAGGTATGGCCGACAAGGTGGTCAAGTTATGTGCAGGCGCCGGCGTAAAACTGACACCCGCTGGCTCAACCTGGCCGTATAAAAAAGACCCTCAAAATACCAATATCCGACTTGCGCCGTCCTTTCCGAGCCTGGCAGAAATTGATGAAGCCATGCAGGTGTTTGTGCTGTGCGTTGAGCTTGCGGCATTGGACGCTCAAGCCTGAATGAGCGTGAGCACCTGTTTCAACAAAGCGTAAAAAAAGGGAGGTCTGGTTTCAAAAACCATCCCTCCCCACAAACCAGTCTGATAATTACTCTTCCTCAACGGCCGCGATTAACGACTGCGATCGCGTATTTCGACACTGCGTCTTTCGGTTTCCCGATAACTTGAATTCCTGCGTCCATCCTTTTCAACATAAATGACATCTCTGCGACGATCGGAGCCCGACCAGCGCCCACGAACCGGTTCTTTGTTGCGATGGCCATGCGCATTGCCATGACCTGAGTAACCCCATACCGAGGTACCTTGATACTTGTTACCCCTGTAGTAACGATCATCGTAACGATCGTCGTAACGATCGTTGTGTCGCGTCACTTCGCGATAAACAACGGTTTGTCTAGGTTGATGAGTGACATACGTTCCGCCACCGACACCGATATAGACCGAGTTGCTGACGGGCACAATCACGGTCGGCGACACAATGACTCTGGATGGGGAGTAATAAACCGTCTCACGAACGACGGTTGTGTATGTCCTGTCTGCAAACGCAGTACTTGCGCCTGTGCTGGCCAGTACAATCACAGCGCCGAGCATCATGCTATTCAGCAAGCGCTTGCTTCTCGAAGATTGAATTGTAGTCGGAAAAAGTTTCATTGCCTGTCCTCCGTCGAATTGAGCACCATCTCGCAAACTTCGCAGAGATTCTGTTGGAACATCTGGAATTAAGTGCTTACAGGATCAGTTATACAACAAGGAGTCTGAATTGAAACTGAATGCCTGCGCAAAAAGGCAGGCATTTGACTAAAAGGCTAGACAGTACCACCACACGCGATGGTTCAGCTTTCGTTGCCAGTGTTTCCGGAATTGCGCGTACCAAAAGCGGGCAATGGAAAAGGCATGATATTGTCGCCGCTGCTGATTTTGGCCACGCCCGTCTTTTCAACTTCATCAATACGCAGAATAGCTTGCAGAGGTATAAAACTACGCTTGACGTCCTGAAACTCCATTTTCAGTTTTTCTTCGCTGGGATCAACCAGCATTTGACTGCGTTCGTCAAAAAGAAACTCTTCGACTTCAATAAAACCGTAAAGCTCGCTTTGATAGACCTGGCGGGCAAAAATCTCATAGACTTTGCCTTTGTTGAGGAAGGTGATGCGATAAATTTCCTGGCGGATGGCCATCGTACTCTCTCAAAAACGCGGATAAAACAAATGGGGTGACTCGGGTCAAGGCGCGCATTGTAGCTCAAAGTAGCCGCCCAGATACAGCAGCACCACCAATTTGCTGTTATAATCCGCGGCTTTTCGTCAGGGTCAATTCCTGCATGTCTTTCCGAGCGATGTAAAACATGAGCAACGACATACCTTCCAGCACAGTGCGAAAAAAAGTCTTTATCAAGACCCATGGTTGTCAGATGAACGAGTATGACTCGTCCCGCATGCTTGATTTACTTCAGGAAACCCATGGTGCCGATCTGGTTGCAACCGCCGAAGAAGCGGATATTTTGCTGCTCAATACCTGCTCTATACGAGAGAAAGCACAGGAAAAAGTATTTCACCAGCTGGGGCGCTGGAAGGGTTTAAAAAAGGCCAGACCCGAGATCAAAATTGCGGTCGGCGGCTGTGTTGCCAGCCAGGAAGGTGCCGCTATTGGTAAACGTGCACCTTATGTCGACGTGGTGTTTGGCCCGCAAACCTTACATAAACTACCCGAGATGCTCAATAAATCGAATGGTTATGGCCCTGTTGTAGATATCAGCTTTCCTGAAATCGAAAAATT
>JAUSPW010000653.1 GCA_030652635.1 Pseudohongiella sp.
AATTTTGTTTTATCTGGCAGAAAAATTTGATGCGTTTTTGCCCAACGCTGTGCCGGCTCGCACAGAAACAATGAACTGGGTGTTCTGGCAGATGGGCAGCGCACCTTATCTGGGCGGAGGTTTTGGTCACTTTTATTGCTACGCGCCCGAAAAATGGCAGTACCCGATTGACCGCTTCACCATGGAAGTCAAACGACAGCTCGACGTGCTTGACCGCCAATTACAAAACAATCGCTTTATTGCCGGCGATGAATACAGCATTGCCGACATCGCGATCTGGCCCTGGTATGGTGCGCTGGTCCTAAACAAAGTTTACAACGCCGCCGAGTTTCTGGAGGCGCATACTTATACACACGTGATGCGCTGGGCCAAAGAGATCGGCGCCCGACCAGCGGTCAGGCGTGGGCGCATCGTGAATTGCACCTGGGGGAATCCGGACAAGCAGTTGCGTGAGCGTCACGACGCCGCCGATATCGACAGGGTTTTATAAGCCTGGCGCTAACAAGGGAGCCCGCCGCTGCGGAGACAGCTGTTCTATGGCATAGCCGGTGGCCAGCAACTCACGATCACTGAGAAAGCGCCCAAGCAACTCAACGCCAACCGGCAGACCTTCCGCTGTAAAGCCGACCGGAATGGACAGCGCTGGGAACCCGGAGTTACCACTCAGAGAACAGTTGTTGCCGGGTTGTGCGTCGCCGATCAGCGCCGGCAAACTGGCAATCGGGGGGTAGGCAATCACATCAAGCGACTGCTGCGCCATCGTCGCAGCGATCGCCTGTTGAAGCTCGGAACGCGCCGCGAGCGCCGCCTCATATGCCACTGCATTTTGCTCACCTGCGGCACTGCGGCTGAGCAGCCCGGACACCGCCTCGTGATAGTCACCGCCGGCAACAATGGCTTCCAGACTCTGGTATTGAGGGCTGCCAAACTGCTGCAGATACGCATCCAGATCGGTTTCGAACTCATGGCCTATCAAGCCTGACTGCGATAACAGACGCGCCATGTCTGGTATTTCGATGTCCACCATCTGTGCGCCCTGTTGCACCAGTTGCTGCAAGGCTGCATCAATCAACAAACGTACTTGCGGATCAGCCGCATCCATCCAGTTGCCCAGGCGGCCTATACGCAGGCCGGCAAGCTGCGATCGGCCAAGCCCGGCCATAAATGCCGGGTGCGGTTGATCCATCATCACGGCAGTGTCGGTATCGGCCGGGTCATACCCCACAGTCAAATCCAGCACAATCGCCAGATCCAGGATGGAGCGCGCCAGCGGACCGGCCACATCTTGCGTATGTGACAAAGGCATGATCCCGTAGATGCT
>JAUSPW010000657.1 GCA_030652635.1 Pseudohongiella sp.
TATTTTGCCTGCTTGTTGAGAGTGGATCTCGATCTCCATCTTCATGGACTCCAGGATCATCAACGTTTGTCCTGCGCTAACACTTTCACCCTCCTCCACCTCAACCTTCCACACATTGCCAGATACCGAGCTATCTATCGGTAATACGCCGGCAGGGATTTCACTAATATCGGCGTAACTTTCATTCGTTTCCGGGGGAGTGAAGGTAAACTGGCCGTGATCGCGCCAACGCTGTAACTCTTCTTCAAAAGCTTTTTCTCGCATTGCCATGAATGTCGCTATGCTGTCTTTATTCTCCGTCAGCCCGCTTTCGTAATGAGATAGTGAAAACTCGGACTCTTCGATGCGCAGAGCGACTTGGCCTTTGGGTAGGTCGCGCCGGAACTCAGCGAGCTCATCAGCGCTGACTTCGTAGAAGCGAATCTGATCGAAGAAACGCAGCAACCACGGCTTCGAGAACTCGGCAGTCTTTCTGTAACGATTCCACATTTGCGACGTTCGGCCGACAAATTGATAACCTCCCGGACCTTCCATGCCATACACACACATGTAGGCACCACCAATACCGACGGAATTTTCTGCCGTCCAGGTTCGAGCCGGATTGTATTTGGTTGTAATCAATCGATGTCTTGGGTCAACGGGAGTAGCAACCGGTGCACCCAGGTAAACATCCCCAAGACCCATAACAAGGTATGAGGCATTGAAGACAATATCTTTCACATCGTCGATTGAATCCAAGCCATTCATGCGTCGAATAAATTCCAGATTGCTCGGGCACCATGGCGCATCAGCGCGCACGGATTGCATGTATTTTTTGATGGCCAACTTGCAGGCTTCGTCATCCCAGCTCAGAGGGAGATAAACCACGCGGCTGGGGACTGTCAGGTCGCCAGTGGTCAGCGATTGGGCCGTCTTTTCGATGATATTGAGTAATTGAGACAACTGGATTGTCTGGCTGTCGTAATGGACTTGCAGAGATCTGATGCCGGGAGTGAGCTCTCTGACACCGGCAATACCAAGTTCCTCGAGTGCCAGCATAAGGGCATGGACGCGAAAGCGGCGTGGAATATCCAGCACCATGGGGCCGACTTCAATCAGCAGAAAATGATCACCCGCCAGGCGGCACACCAGTTCGTCGTCTTCCCATTGCAAGCATTTGACAATGGGAGTACCAAGTTCATCGGGCTCAGGGTCGCTGTCAGCAGGAGGAAGCCGCCTTTGCTCAATGGCTGCCGCTTGCGCAGCTTCTGCAGCCACGGCGGCCTCATAGCTAACAGGAACGAATTTGAGGCTTTGTCCGGCAGAAAGCTGTCCAAGTTTCCATAGGTCTGCAGTGATGACCGTGGCTGGACACACAAAGCCGCCCAGAGAAGGCCCGTCGGGTCCGAGTATCACTGGCATATCACCAGTAAAATCAACCGTCCCAAACGCATAGGCGTTGTCATGAATATTGGAAGGGTGCATGCCGGCTTCGCCACCGGAGGGTCTGGCCCAGGCAGGCTTAGGACCAATCAGGCGCACACCCGTTCGGCTTGAGTTGTAATGTACTTTCCATTCGCTGGCAAAGAACTCTCTAATGTCGGCATCAGTGAAAAAGTCCGGAGCGCCGTGTGGACCATATATGACGCGCAACTCCATCACCTCTGGAATATTCGGAATCGCAAGTGCAGCAGAGGCAACAGCATCAGGTGAAGACAGGTGAAGCACATCACCTGTTCTCAAGGCGCGACCCGCATGCCCGCCAAACTGGCCGAGTGTGAAAGTGGCCTTTGACTCCAGATAAGTGGGAACTTGAATCCCTCCAGCAATGGCAAGGTATGCTCGGGCACCTTGGCCAAGCACTTTACCAAAGACCAAGACCTGACCTGCAGACACGGGTATCGTTTGATAGCGCGGTACCGGCAGCCCATCGAGCGTAGCCTGCATGTCAGCGCCGGTGATCGTAATAACGGTATCGGATTGAAACTGTAACGTAGGCCCGCTCAATGTCATTTCCAGAGCAGCGGCATCGGTCGGATTATTTAACAGCCTGTTAGCGAGACGAAATGACACTGAGTCCATCGGACCTGAAGGCGGCACACCGACATGCCAATAACCCAGACGGCCGGGGTAGTCTTGAATAGTGGTTTGAGTACCCGCGCTCAGGACACGCAATGAGTGAGATTGAAAAGTATGGGAAGCCAGAATCTTTGTGAGCAGTTGACCTGTCTGCGCCAGATCTGTCGAAAGCACTGATGCGACATAAGCCAGATTGGTTTCTATACCGTAGACTCGGGATTGCTGGAGCACCTCTATCAATCTGGACAATGCTTCTTTGCGGGTACTGCTGCATACAATCAACTTACCCAGCATCGGATCAAACAGGGAGGGGACTTCAATGCCTGATTCCACCCACGTGTCCACTCGCAAATCGTCAGCACTCGGAAAGTACACGTCCGATAACAAGCCGGCACTGGGTTGAAAGTCCTGCGTGGTATCTTCTGCATACAGACGCACCTGTATTGCGTGACCCGAGGGGGCGAGGTTCAGCCGAATTAAGTCCAGCGGCTCCATTTCATTGGCAGCCAGCTTGAGCATCCACTCTACGAGGTCAACGTCGTAAACTTCCTCGGTGACACCATGCTCTACCTGCAGACGGGTATTTACCTCGAGAAAATAAAATGACTGTGCATCAATATCGAAAATGAACTCAACAGTGCCGGCGTTTCGATACTCGACAGAGGCCATCAACGTTTCGGCCGTGCGATGCATCGCTTCGCGCAAGTCCTGACTTAAATTGGGTGCAGGGCATTCTTCGATAACTTTTTGGTTTCTGCGTTGAGCGGAGCAATCACGCTCACCGAGGGCGATTGCGTTGCCTTTGCCATCGCCAAAAATCTGCACCTCAATATGACGAGCATTGACGATAAATTTCTCGAGGAACACGGTGTCGTTCGAAAAATAATTCGCACTCATGCGTTTCACGCTATCCCATGCACCTTTGAGAGCATTGACGTCGCGACATACTTGCATACCGATACCGCCGCCTCCGGCACTGCTTTTCAGCATGACGGGAAAGCCGACTTTTTCGGCCCAAGTGACAGCGCTTTCAATACTTTCAAGTACCGGTGACCCCGGCAACATGGGCACTTCCGCATTTTGTGCGGCTTCTCGCGCGAGATGCTTGAGGCCAAAAACATTCATTTGATCCGGTGTCGGCCCGATAAAAACCAGGCCATGGGATTCACACTTTTCAACAAATGTTGTGTTTTCGCTGAGAAAGCCATAACCGGGGTGTATTGCCTCGGCTTGGTTTTCTTTGGCGATTTGGATGATTTTTTCCTGGTTCAGGTAGGTCTCTGCAACAGAGCCTCCGCCCAGGCTTACCGAAATATCAGCATGCTGCACATGCAAACTGTCCTGATCTTTTTCGTGATAGACAACAACAGATTCGATATTCAGCTTTTTAAGCGTGCGAATAATGCGAGTGGCTATAGCGCCACGATTGGCAACAAGTACTCGTTTGAACATGACTACTCTCTGTCTGACGTGGGTCGTCCCAGGATTACTGAAAACGCCAGCAGGTCGTCCTGCGCGTTATTGAACTTATATTCTGATGCGGCCTATGCCGCTGCCCATACAGCAACCTCAATTGGTGTAGGGTTGTAGGCATTACAAGGATTGTTTAATTGCGGGCAATTCGAAATTAAAACGATAGTATCCATTTTTGCTGTCAGCTCGACATATTTACCCGGCCCCGATACACCATCGGCAAACTGTAGCTGACCATCCGGGGTAACCGGCACATTCATGAAGAAATTGATATTGTGACCAATGTCTTCCTTGGCTAACCCGTATTGTTCTTGCTCAGCAATAGCCAGCAACCAGCTGTCGCGGCATGCGTGCATGCAACGCTTTTCCAAGTCATAGCGCACCGTGTTTGATTCTGTGGAGCAGGCCCCGCCCACGGTATCATGTCGCCCACACGTGTCGGCCACTATCTCCAGCAAATCCCTGTTAAGGTTGGTTTTTAAAATGGTGCCTGCGGTGAGATAAAGTGCCCCGCCTTCCCTGATCGTGTCACTGGCACTGTAACGTTCGCTTGGATCGTGAGCGTTGTAGAACAGGGTGTCTGCTGCCTGGTTGCCTTCCAGGTCAATAATGCGGATGGTTTCACCCGCTTTGATGGTCTGAATGTAATAGTTCCCGGCATCCACCTTCGCGCGGTACTTGGCGTCAGCCAGGGCAAGGTTGCTTTCTTTAATCATGGTAATGCCTCTTCTGTTTCTTTCACATATCTCTTTCACATATCTCTTTCACATACCGAGGTGGTACAACGCATTGTTGTGAAACCCGCGGCGGTTTTCGTCACAAAGATTCAAACAGTAGTCATCCGCTTGCATGGGATCAGCCTTTTCCAGGCAAACCTGAACCGGTTTGCGCGGATAGTCAGAAGCAGTATTCAGCGGGTTTGGACAGGTGTGCATGACGACCAGTGTGTCCATTTCAAATCTTAGCGTAATGGTGTCGCCCGCCTGACTTTGGCGGGATAAACGCAGCTTGCCTTCATCGTCAACAGAGACTTCTGAAAATAGATTCAGGTTGGACGCCAGATCCTGTTTTTTCATTCGATATTTTGCAAGTTCAACCAAAAAGGCATCAAAGCCGTTTTGCAGCCACGCATTGCGCTGTGTTTGATAACTTCTCTCGCCCCAGCGGCTTTCAACATGCTGAGAGTGACAGTTGCCACAGATAGTGTCGTGCCACCCAAACGAATCGTGGGTGATGGACGCAAAAACACGCCCCATGTCAGAATACAGACAGTGCCCACGTGTCAGTTTGAATGTGTGTTGGCATTTCAAGGTGTCTGGGGCGTTATATTTCTCGCTCGTCAGATTTGGGTTATAAAAAAGCATACCGACGTTTGCACCGCCTTCCAGATCCGTCAGTGTCATCTTTATACCTTTGCGTACAACCAACGACCAATGGGCACCGGGTGCGATGACGGTTTTGTATTCACTGGGAAAAAGTTCTTGGTTTTTCATTTTTTCTGGATTCCGGATTAACTCAGTATCGGGTCATTCAGTTCGTTCAGCCGCGTGTAGTCGGCCTGTGATGTCATCTAAAGCAGCAATCTTTAAGGCTTTATCCTTGGAATTGAGCGACAAGTCATAAGTGATGGTGCTGCCGAAGCGGTTTGGGGCATGCGGATCGAGACGGACCTTATCAAATACCCACAGGCGTGTGCCAAGTTCGAAACCTTCTTTCAGGTCATGTGTGACCATGAAGATAGTCAGGCCATACTGACGCCAAAGCCCCATGACCAGTTCATGCATTTCTTTGCGAATACCTGGATCAAGCGCACCAAAAGGCTCGTCTAATAGCAGTATCTTCGGCCTCTTGATGAGCGCCTGTGCCAATGCGAGTCGTTGCTGCATGCCGCCGGA
>JAUSPW010000662.1 GCA_030652635.1 Pseudohongiella sp.
GGTTCGTACCGGTAGCCCGAGCATTAATAATTGCGCAATCAGGCGGCGTTTGGCAATTTCGCACAAGCGCCAGTAGTCAGCGTTACCACTTTGTTCCAGGTCGGGAGTCTCGACGTTCAGCGCGCATGACAGGCAGATGTCGCCGGTGGTGTTGAGATCTTGGGCCGGGCTGACCAGCCAGTTGCACTGTATGGCGGAGTCAAGATTGGCGCAGCGTTGCCACGTGTTGATGCTGGGTTTGTCGCTGGCAAAATCCTTGTGCAGCACCCAGCGGCCATCGATTTCTGCTGGCAGTAAGCTGACGATACGACCTTGTTCAGGGTGAAACGCCAGATCACTGCCGCAGCGCAAACAGACACTGTTTTCGAAAAACACGACCTGCCCGCAATGGCAATGTGAGCGGTGGTTGTACGATTTGGGCATCTTTTACCTTAACAACAACGACCTTAAGGCAATGACCTTAACACATCAGACTGCACTAAGGTCATTGTGATTGCACCTGCACGTGCTCGACAGGCCGGGCAAACCAGGTCGAGACAATCGCATCATGCAACTCCGTGAAGTCAAGTTGTATCTCATCCACAAACGCATGCAGACGAGTTGGCTCCGACGCCAGCAAGGCAATATCAGCCGCTGCAAGGTGCTGCCTGCAGGTTTCCACTTCATTTAATGCCAGTTCATGACGTGGTAAGGACTGCAAGGCATTGGCCAGACGTTCCAGACTTGTGCCAACGGCGCGCGGGAAACGTCGGTCCTGCAGCAGGAACCGCAGCACATCGGGGCCGCGGATACGTAGGCGTACATGCTGGCGGTACATCTGATAACCGGTGAGTGACTTGAGCACACTCATCCATTGAATATTCTCAAAAGGGGTCAGCTCACCCGGGCTGCGCGGCAACAGATTGGCTGAGCGCACATCAATGATGCGGGTGGTCATATCCGCGCGTTCCAACTGACGACCGATCATCAGGAAGGTGCGTATTTGTGTGTAACTCAGGCTGCCTTCAATCAAGCCGTTGACGGTCTGGCAACTGCGAATGACTCGGTTCAGAAATGCATCGCGTTTGCGTGGGGTGATGCCGGATTCAACCTGTTCGCGTACGTTCAGATATAGCTGGTTGATCTCTTCCCAGATTTCACGCGGGATCACATCACGTGTGGTACGTAAATTTTCTCGAGCGGCCATCAGCGAGCTGATAATTGAGCCGGAGTAACGCAGATCACCACAAATAAACGACAGCACACTGACTTCGTCACGATTGGGGTACAGCTCGTCAAACAATTCATCATTGCCGGTGATGGCAATGATTTCAGACCAGCCGAGTTTGGTAGAGCGCGGCAGGTCAAGCAACAGGTTGCTGTTAACGCTCAACAGACGCGCGGTGTCTTCTGCGCGTTCCAGATAGCGGGCCAGCCAGTAAATATTTTCAGCGACGCGTGACAGCATGTTTTACCTCCCCGCCAGATCAACAATCCAGGTGTCTTTACTACCGCCACCTTGAGAGGAGTTTACAACCAATGAGCCTTTCACCAGCGCCACACGTGTCAGTCCACCGGTGGTCACAAAGGTGTTTTCTCCGGACAAAATAAACGGCCTCAGATCGACATGCCGTGGTTCCATTTGTGAACCACCGCTGCTGCCGGGCACCAGTGTGGGTGACGTGGACAGCGCCAGTGTAGGTTGGGCCATGTAGTTGCGCGGATTGCTTTGAATCAGTTCTGCAAATTTTTTACGTTCTTTTTTGCTGGCGTGTGGACCAATCATCATGCCGTAACCGCCAGATTCATTGGCGGGTTTGACCACCAGCTTGTCCAGGTTATCGAGCACGTATTTGCGATCTTCGTCAAACATACACAAGTAGCTGGGCACGTTTGGAATCAAAGCTTCCTGATCCAGGTAATACTTGATGATCTGCGGCACAAATGCGTACACCACTTTGTCATCAGCTACGCCGGCACCTGGTGCGTTGGCCAGCGCCACATTACCTTTGCGCCAGGCGCGCATTAGGCCGCGGGCACCCAGTGTGGAGTCGGGATGAAACACTTCCGGGTCGAGGAACATGTCATCGATGCGGCGGTAAATCACATCAACGCGCTGCAGACCGTCAACCATCCGCATATAAACACAATCGTCATCGCCAACCACCAGATCTGAGCCTTCAACCAGCTGCACACCCATCTGCTGCGCCAGATAGGCGTGCTCATAGTAGGCGCTGTTGTAGATGCCGGGTGTCAGCAACACGATGGTGGGTTCCTCTCCCGGCCGCGGTGACATTGACGACAACATTTCGTAAAGCTGTGAGGTGTAATCGTCAACGGGCTGTATCAGTCCGGTAGCGAACAGTTCGGGCATGACGCGTTTGGTAACATTGCGGTTCTCCAGCATGTACGACACGCCGGACGGCACCCTCAGGTTGTCTTCCAGCACATACAGTGTGCCGTCTTTGTCGCGCACCAGGTCAGAGCCACAGATATGCGCCCAGACATTATGTGGCGTATTGATGCCGACACACTGTGGACGAAAGTTAACAGACTGGGCCAAAATTTCTGCCGGGAAAATACCGTCTTTGATGATTTTCTGATCGTGATACAAATCATCAATAAACATGTTCAAAGCTTGCACACGTTGTTTGAGGCCTGCTTCGGTTTTTTGCCATTCAGCCAGGGGGATAATGCGCGGCACGATATCAAAGGGCCAGGCGCGATCAATCATGTTGCCTTCGGTGTAGACCGTGAAGGTAATGCCCATTAACTGAATCGCGACTTCTGCGGCAGTTTTGTGTTCGGCGAGTTCGCGTGCATCCAGACGGGCCAGATAGTCGCATAACATGGCGGCTTCAGGACGTGGCGTGCCGGGTGAGGCGATCAGTTCGTCAAAAAAGCCATCAAACGAATAATTATCCCAGTTAACGTTGCTCATTCGGTCCCTTCGAACAGGTTGGTGCGAGTCGTGATCATGTGTCTCAGGCTAATACGGTGCAATCCGTATACCACTTTTTAGGCTGTTGTATCACGGCATTTGAGGTTTCGGCAACAGCTGCGCTGTTTAGTTTTTAAAACGTCAATTCGATGTTGCTTTTGGCATATGCCTTGCTATCCTCATGGCTGAATCAAAGGGACGAACCAACTGGAATCTATTGCCCATGACCATCCGAGTAGCGCTTCGCCATTCCACGCATTATGACTTTGATCGCCCGGTCAATCTGTCGCCTCACCATATTCGCCTAAAACCGGCGCCGCATTGCCGGACGCCCATTGAGGCATACAGTCTCAAGATCAGTGGTGGTGAGTATTTCATCAACTGGCAACAGGATCCGTTTGGCAATCACGTGGCGCGTCTGGTGTTTCCGGACAAAATGACGCATCTGCATGTGGATGTGGAAGTGATAGCGCCGATGACGGTGGTCAACCCGTTTGACTTTTTTGTTGAAGAATATGCAGAACACTTTCCGTTTGAGTACACCGATGCGCTCAAGAAGGAATTGGCACCCTATCTCGAGACCGGTCTGGTCGGCTCAGATGGCCAGACGGGGCCTGAACTCAAGGCTTGGCTGGAAACGGTGAAGCGCGACAAACGACTGATCGCCGGATTTCTGGTCGAGCTCAACCAGCGCCTGTCACAGGACATTGAGTACCTGATTCGTATGGAACCCGGTGTGCAAACACCGGAAGAAACACTGACATTGGCGCGCGGTTCCTGCCGGGATTCTGCCTGGTTGATGGTGCACATTCTGCGACGATTGGGACTGGCAGCGCGATTTGTGTCGGGGTATCTGATCCAGCTGACGGCGGATGTCAAAGCGCTGGATGGTCCGTCGGGTACCGATGTGGACTTTACCGATTTGCATGCCTGGACCGAGGTGTTTATTCCCGGCGCTGGCTGGATTGGTCTGGATCCAACCTCAGGTTTGTTTGCCGGAGAGGGCCATTTGCCACTGGCGGCCACGCCGGAACCATCTGCAGCCGCGCCCATCACCGGGGCATCGGACAAATGTGAAGTCACGTTTGATTTTTCCATGAGCGTGACACGTATACACGAAGACCCGCGTGTCACCAAACCCTATACCCCCGAACAATGGCAGGAAATTGAAGCCTTGGGCGATGCGGTTGATGCCCGTTTGACCGCGCACGACGTCCGCTTGACCATGGGTGGAGAGCCCACTTTTGTGTCGATTGATGACCTGGATGCACCAGAATGGACCACGCCAGCGCAAGGTCCAACCAAGCGCGGGCTCGCCGAAAAACTGCTGCATCGCTTGCGGCCACATTTTGCGCCGGGTTCATTGCTGCATTACCAACAGGGCAAATGGTATCCCGGTGAGCCACTGCCACGTTGGGCGCTGGCGTGTTACTGGCGTCGCGATGGTAAACCCATCTGGAAAGATGAAACCTGGCTGGCGAGTTTTGATCAGGATCACGGTATCGACGAGGCGCAAACACGTGCCTTTGCAAAAAGTCTGGTTAAACGCTTGGCGGTTGATGAGAAGTACCTGATTCCCTGTTACGAAGATGCCTACCACTATTTGTGGCTTGAACAGCAGCAGCCAGTGGATATTGACCTGCGTTCAGAAAAGCTCGGTAAAGATGAAGACCGTATCCGTTTGTCGCGCTTACTCAGCAAAGGGCTGGATACCCTTGTTGGACTGGCGTTGCCGTTGACCGCACGCGCACTGCCTTCGCCTGCGGGCAAAGCATCTAAAGTCCGCGCCTGGTTGAGCGGGCAATGGCCTGTTCGACGTGAGCACCTGTATTTGATTCCCGGTGATTCACCCATGGGGCTGCGTTTGCCGTTATCGGCTCTGCCCATCAAAAAGCTGGAAGAAGAGCAGGCACCATCACCGTTTGGTGACATGTCGGAGCTTGAGGCGACTGCCTACGATAACAGTGGTGAGGTGGCCAAGCGTTACAACGTGGCCCCGCTGGTAAAACCAGCTGCCGGTTTGCATGTGCAGGGCCGTAGTCAGGAGTGGCAAGAGCAATTGCCCGCTGAAGAGCCCGAGAAAGTGGAAATCATTGGCACAGCGCTGTGTTTGCAAGCGCGTGATGGCAAGCTGTTTGTGTTTATGCCACCGCTGCCGATGCTGGAGGATTATCTGGCCCTGTTGGCAGCCGTTGAGCAGACTGCAGCTGAGCTCAAACTGCCAGTCTGCATCGAAGGATATGCGCCCCCTTCGGACCCGCGTATCGAAAAATTCATGATCACGCCAGACCCGGGTGTCATCGAAGTGAATGTGATGCCATCGTCCAGTTGGCGCGACATGGTCAGCAGTACGCGTGTGTTGTATGAAGAGGCACGTCTGACGCGATTAGGCACCGAAAAGTTTATGCTGGATGGCCGTCACACCGGTACCGGCGGCGGCAACCACGT
>JAUSPW010000676.1 GCA_030652635.1 Pseudohongiella sp.
CGGAAAGCCAGGCAGGATCTGCTCTCCATCATTGATTATTCAGTGCTGACGTGGGGCGATGCGCAAGCTGCCAAGTATATTGATGGTCTTGAAAAACTGGCGCTGACGCTCGCCCAATCACCACTATTGGGGAGAGATTGCAGCGATCTCGGCAACGGCCTTTTGGCATTTCCCTACGAAAAACATCAGATCTATTACCTGGTTCAAGCACATGGAATAAGCATTGTGCGAGTGCTACATAACAATATGGCTGGCAATCGCAAATTGTTCAACGATGTTACTGAATAACACCTGAACACGGCATCACCATATGCGTCCCGATCTGCCGTATCAGCTTGTCCTCGGCATTCCGAATCAGCATGGTTCTGGCAAGCACATTCACCCGATGCCCGTCGCGATGCTGCATCTGAAACTCGGCTTCTACCCAGTTATCCCCTGATTCCATTGCCTCAGACACACGTTGTTTAAGTTGCTGCCATTGATCAGGCGGGGTTAACTTTCGAGCCAACCCATGGTCATCCGCCAGCTCATGGTTCTTGTAACCAAGCAACCTTTTCCATTCCGGTGAGTAGTAAATTGTGCCGGTCTCCATGTCCAGATCCCAAACACCCTGTCTGGAGGCTTGCATCGCAAGACTGAGGCGCTGTTCGGCGAGCATCACGGCGCTCAGATCGCGCAAAATCACCAGACAGCCGTGTGCATAGTCGCTGTTTGAGTGGTGCACCGGGGTTATTCGCAGCTCCATGTCAAACAACTGCCCGTTCTGACTCACTCTGATTTGACAGTCCACACCCAGCGAGATGTCGGTCATTGTCAGGTATTGTTGGATTTCCGGCACCAGTTGCGCAATTTTCTGACCGCGAAGTTCTGCCAGTGTCATCCCCAAGAACTGCTCGGTACTGCGGCTGGCCGTCAACACACGCTGGTTATCATCGAGCACCAGCATGATGTCTTCCATATTGTCGACAAAGGTCTGCGCGGCGCTACGAATCACATCAAAGAAGTTAAGTTTGACAATGACATAGGCCATTAATAACGCGCTGACCAGGATAGAGATCGGTGTCGGATCGACCGGTATCACTTGATTGTCGAGAGCAAGATAAGCCAGATTGGCGATCAACGGTACCAGTGCCGACAAAGCCATCAGAATGAATTGCAGAGGCCTGCGTTGTCGATTCAGCGCCGCGTGACGCATCAGTAGCGCGATGCCAGTCCCCAGAAACAGGTAGGAATAAGCGGTGTGCACCCAGAACCAGGGGCCAAGCGTTACGCTCAGCACGGACATTGAACTCACATCGAGCAGCTGCACGTCAGCGCGGAACCAGCCATGCCAGGCATTGGTCCACAACACCAGCAGACTGATGAGCGGCATCACTAACAGACTTGCCCACAGTCGCGGAGAAAGTCTGATGTCGGGTTTACTGACGGCCAAGGCCAACATAAAGTAAGCGACCGGCACCGTGACAATGCCGAGGTACTGCAGGTTTGCCCAAATAACTTTGGCATCCAGTGTACGTGACCACAACTCACCCGTGCTGGCAAACAGCCAGACAAGAACCGGGACTGCTATGGCAATCATGGGCAGCGCACCGGGTGCACGCCGATAACGCCAGACTATCAGCGCCAGCGCACTGGCTGCCAGCAGCGCCGCGCAGAGAATCGATGCCGTCAGCACAAACAGATTCATATTGATTGGTCAATATCCCGCTAGGTGACTGGTCGTCACAGATTTACATACACATCACTCCGCATCACTTTCTACTGCATCGCTTTCTTCTAAAACACCCAGCCACCCAGTCCGCAGGCTTTGTGCCTCTTCCCCGGCATCATCATTTACTTCAACCTCAAAGTCACCTCGCACAGGATTCAGGGTGACCGGCAGCGTTTTCAGCAAACCATCCCGGAACAGCGTGAACTCAACCTCGTCACCCGGGCTGTAGCGTCGCAATATCGCGTCGAGATTACCACCAATACGAACGCCATTCAGCGCCAGCAGTTCATCGCCGGCATTAATGCCCGCACGCCAGGCTGCGCCATCAAGACGCGGCGTCGCCACCACCGGCGGATTGCCGCGCAGTGAGGCATCCAGCGATACCTGCACCGGGGCTTTACTGGTATCTTCGCGGTCCAACACCCAACCTATGTTTCGCAGCGCTTCTTCCACCGGCAACGGCTGTGTGTCGTAGACCCAGCCGTCCAGTTGTTGGGCCAAGACATTACCACCGGCGGTGGCCAGACGCTCACGAAAATCGGCATAGGTAAAACCACCACCACCCAGTGGGAAATCGTCATACAGTGACGTCATCACAGTATCCAGACTGCGGCTGCCATCACTGACCCGGCGGATTTCCAGATCAAGCACCAGCCCCAGCAATCCACCTTGGCTATAAAATGACACGGTGCGGTTGCTTTTGTCTGCCGCCCGGTCGGCGCCGCGGTGAAAACCCTTGGTCCAGGCTTCAAGACTGGCGCGTGCCAAGGTGTCCTGATTGTAGCCGGGCGCATCCACCACACTGCTGATAACCTCAGCCAGTTGATCACGGTAATCGTCCACGGGAACCAGCCCGGCGCGCACCGGCAGCAATTGGTCGTAATAACTGGTCAGGCCTTCGGCAACCCAGAGCAATTCCGTGTAATTGATATTCTGGTAGTCATAACGATCGATCGAGGCCGGTCGGAAGCGTTTGACGTTCCAGGTGTGGAAAAACTCATGGGCCATGAGTCCCAGAAAGCCCTGCCAGCGCTCTTTGTCCCAGAACGTGCGCGGATCGGTATGCACCACCGTGCTGTTGTAGTACTCGGTACCACCACCGAGCCCGTCGCCACTGTGCAATATAAAGAGGTAGTAGTCGGTCGGCAAACCGGTATCCGAGGTGGCAAACACCTCGGCGGATGCGGTGACAATGGCACCAATATCATGGGCAAGCCGCTCCTCGTCGTGATCCCAGATGCCGTGAATCAGAAAATCGACAGTGATGCCTGAGGCCTCAAAGGTCACCAGATCAAAGGTGCCGATCTCAATTGGGGAATCCACCAGGCGATCATAATGCGGCGCCACAAAGCGGCCCTGCTCGGGCTGTTCCATGCCGGCAGCGGCCTTCCAACCTGTTGGCAGATCAATCGCAACCTCGAGGGGCTGATCACGTAGCGCGTCGGCATACACAAACACTGCAGCGGGATTCAAAATCGCATGCTCGGCATCGACATGGCGGGTGCGGTCGTTCAGGCTGTCGGCATACACACGGTAGCGCACCACCACATCGCCCGTGCGTGCATTGGGTCGGCTGACTCGCCAGGATGAGGTCGCGGTCTGCTCAACGGGCAGCGCGTTGCCATTGCCATCACTGACCTGCATGCCGGACACCGTGCCCACAAAGTCCAATACCAGATACAGACCGGATCGCCAGATGGGCAGGTGAAAATCCAGTGTATCGCCGGTCACGTCGCTGAAGCGTGCCTCGATAGTGACCTGTTGCATCGCACGTTCGGACAAATCCACCTGATAGCGGGTTTCTGCGGCGTTTGCTGTCCAGCTCAGACAGAGCAGGACCAGCGCGAGCAGCGCCACCGTCAGGGAATGGGGAGCGGGTCTGACATGGTTTTGTTTAAGCTTCATTAACTTTCCTCCGTAGATGCTGCAGGATAACTCAAAACCGGGAGGGCTCAAATTACGGGTTGTGACGTATTGATTTACCGGGACCACAAAAAAATTCCTGGCGCTATGTCGGCATCAAGGTTGTTATCTCCCGCCAGCCCATAACCTGGCATTGACCGCGCTGCCAGCCGCCTGTACCTCCAAAGACCAGTAGAGGCGGCAAGGCATCGTTGCCGGCAAACGACAACCATTTGTCCGGGCCATTCAGCCAATCGGAGGCAAATGTTGAACCCGACTTGATTTCCACGGCCTGCAAGCCCGCCGGAGTTTCGTACAGCAAATCCATTTCATGGCCAACGTTGTCCCGCCAGAAGTACAGTTCCGCGGGCCGACCGCTGTTGTAGCGTTGTTTGATAAGCTCACTGACCACAAAACTCTCAAACAGGTGACCGCGCTGGGCATGTGTGGCGAGAGCATCCGCGCTGTGAATACCTAGTAGCCAAGCCATCAGACCCGTGTCCAGAAAGTACAGTTTGGGTGTTTTAACCAGCCGCTTACCAAAATTGCGGTGATAGGGCTGCAATCGCACGATCAGGTAGCTGGCTTCCAATACACTGAGCCACTCCCGCACAGTTACTGCTGAGATACCGCAATCAGCACCCAGCGCTGTCAGGTTGAGCAGCTGCCCCGAGCGCGCCGCGCACATGCGCAGGAAGCGCTGGAACTGAGACAAATCGCGCACCGCGAGCAATTGCCGCACATCGCGTTCAATATAAGTGTTCACATAGTTTGCAAACCAGTCGTC
>JAUSPW010000003.1 GCA_030652635.1 Pseudohongiella sp.
GCCCCGCCTGGCGGGCGACCGCCGCCGGTACGCATTCGCTCCAGAAATTCAGCCGGAATTTCGCCATTGTTTTGTGCCATCATTTGTTCGATACGTTCGCGCATGGGTGCCGGCAAAGCGCTTAAATCTGATGGGTCAAAACTGGCAGGATCAAAACCGCCACGCGCGCCGCCGGTGCGACCTTGTTGACGGGTGGTTTCGCGATTTTGCTGTATCTGATCAACCCGGCTGTCACGGGTGGGCGCACTGCCGGTGGCGGCAGCCTGTGCAGCTTGAGTGCGCGCGAGACGCTCCTCGATACCCAAACGATTCACCAGATCCAATACCACGTTGGCGCCCAGGAATTTTTCAAGATCAAGTCGGGCAAAGCGCATGCGTTGTGACGCGGCATTCAGATTGGCAACGTTCTGATTGATGCGGATTTCCAGCTGAGCCTTACGTTCAATAAAGGTGGCATCTGCGGTTTCATAAGCGATCTGTTGATTGAGTTTTTGTTCATTCAGTTGTGATGAGTCCAGCTCAACCAGAATTTTGCCGGTGGTCACATCTTCAGCAGTGACGCGATAACCTTCCTCAACAATGGACAGAATTTTTACGCCACTGCCGCCGCGGATGGCGGAACGAATCTGCTGAGATTGCAGCGCTTCGATATTGCCGCCTTCACGTACCACAATATCCAGTTTGCCTTCACGCGCAGTAAAGGTCGGCCCGCTGAAACTGTTGTCTGCGCCGCCGCCCAGCAGGTTAAACAGTACAAACAAGCTAACAACTGCCGCGCTTGCAACACCTGCCTGCATGGGGCGTGACGCTTGTTTGAACCGCTCTATGCCGGTCTGGATTGTGCCGGGTATCTTCATGCGCTTTTGCCTGTTTTATAGTGGTGTCGGGTTGTTGTTTGTTGGATCGGTTTGCTCAACAGCGCCTTCTTGCCAACGACCGTTGTCGCTGACACTTAACAGTCCTACATCGCGCCACAGCGCGAGTTTTGCAACGTTATGGTCAATAATCGCCGATGTTAACTGTGTGCGCGAGTTGATCAAGTCATTCTGCGCATCCACAGTGTCCTGGATGTTGCCAGTGCCCAGTTCTGCGCGCAGTTCAGCCTCTTCTACACGACGTTCGTTGATGCGCACGCTGGCCATGCTGATCTCATAATTGCGCTCGGCTTGCTCCAGCGCGCGCCAGGCATCCAGGACACCCAGTTTGGCGTTGTCGACAGCAGACTCATAGGCGCGTACCGCGACTTCATAGTCAATAAGCGCACGGCGATAAGCGGTGCGCTCACTCATCTGATCAACGGGTATATCGAGTTCCAGCCCGGCGCTGTAGTCCGTCAGGCGGAAGTCCAGATCGCTCAGTGTGGCGCTGTTATTGCTGTTGGCGGGCACCGATGCTCGCAGCACCATGGCCAGTCCGGGTTTAAATGCATTGGCAGCAACATCGAGCTTGCGGGCGCGATCGGCAATCCGATCAGCCTGGGTAAACAGATCCAGACGATTATTAACGGTGAGTTCCAGCGCCTGTTCCAGCGTAATGTCCGGTGGTACCAGATTGCCTTCAGACATGCGCAGCATTTCCTGATCATCCAGCATCAAACGGGCGTCAGCGCGCAGGCCTAACAAGATTTTGAACGAATCCAGTGCATTGGCGTAGCGGGTGATGGCCAGCGCCCAAGCGCGATCACGCTGCAGCGACGACTGCTCCAGTCGGCCCACCTGCCCCGGTGTGCGCAGACCTTCTGCCTGAAATGCACGTTCGCGCTCAAGGCTACTCAGTGTGGCACTCAAGCCGGCAAAGTTGTTGCGCACGGTGTCTCGCGCTTCCAGCACGGTGTAATACTGCGTGGCAATACGGACTGCCAGCGTTTGCCGGTAGCGCGTAAATTCGCGCAGCTGATACAACAGATCACGTTCAGCTTGCATCAGAGTTTCGGCGGCAATATCAGAACCGGCGCCGCGCAGTAAGGGTTGCGTAAAAGATCCGACCAAGGCAGACGAGGCGGTGCTGTCCAGATCGCCCGTCACAAATTTGAGAAAGTTAGACGTGAGGTTGAGCGCAATCTGACCACCCCCGCGCAGCAACAAGCGCGTCCCCAGTGTGGCATCCGTGCGCAGGCGCTCATCGGTAGCGACGGCACTGGCGGGCAGACTGATCAGCGCGTCGGCATCCTGGGCAAAGGTATCGGTTGTATCCTCAGATAAACGGGTGTCCCATGCATAGCTGCTGTTGGCTGATGCGGAAAATATCGGGGTATAACGGTAACGATCAGCCGTTAACGACAGGGCCTGCAGATAAAGGCGTTCGCGCTGCAATTGGTAGTCTTTGTTCAGGGCAAAGGCCAGATCCAGGGCCTGTTCCAGATTGATGATATGAGCACCGTTTTCGCTGTTGGCGAGGTTGCCCAGAAAATCAAATGTTGCGGTATTGCTGGGATATTGATCCAGCGTCATCAGACGCGGGCTGTCCACAATGATGTCATTGGTGCTCATGCCCGGCACAAGGCTGGATTTTTCTTCGATCAGCGCATAACTGGCCTTGTCTGCGGCCTGTTGATTCCATGCGGCAGTGCAACTACTGAGCAGACTGATGGCAACAAGCAAACTCGCGTGTTTGAAGGCAACGCGTTTGAGGACCACGCGGTTGAGGCCCACGCGTTTAAGACACAGCGGCTTGAGCAAAGCGCCAACTTTCAGGGTGCCAGAAAAATATAAAGATGCTTGCATGGTGCGCCGACAGTCAGTATCTGTTGAGCCAAATGGTCTATATTCAGCTGACTATACGGGCAGTTAAAAAGTTTCCGTCGTACCGGCACGATGAAGTGCCGGTTTTTGCAGACGGTGAGAGCAATACCCCTGCCAGCTGACGCCTGTTGCCGGTTGGGTCTGCCAAGTCATTGGCGAGCAGTCAAACCGGCTTTAATGGCAACAGTACCACACCACGCGCGGTGAGTGACTCAACCGTGTGTTTGCAAACCCCCGCCTTATGAATCAGTTTGCTTTCACAGATATCGCAGCGCACACATTCTTTAAAATCGATGGTGTGTTTGCGGATGGCGCCTGTTGGGCAAACGTGTTCACAAACGCTGCAGGCAGTGCATTGCTGAACACGTTTGATGCGGCTCAGACTGAAAAATGACAACACACCCAACGCCGCGCCAAGCGGGCAAACATAGCGGCAGTAAAAGCGTTTGACCACGGCTGATGCCAGCAGTATCAGCAGCAGAATCGCCCACATGACGATGGACGTGCTGTAGAAAAACAGGGTGCCGAAGGGTTCAAAGTATTGAAAAATGCTGACGCCGCCTTGCACCACGGCCATTACCAGAATCAACGCCAGAAACACATATTTCAAATAAAGCGCTTTGTCATGTACGCGTGCAGGTACGGTCTTCTGCCAGCGGCGTGGCACAAATTTGCTGAGCAGATCCTGCACCGCACCAAAGGGGCATAAGCTTGAGCAGAATACCCTGCCCCAGATGAAGGTAGTGACCAGCGTAAACACTACAATCATCAGCAGGGGCACATCACCCAAGATCATTGAGGGGCCGAGATTGATGGTATTGGTAATGTGAGATACCGACAGGAAACCCCCGTTGATAAAACCTAAATATACCAACGTGATGCTGAGGGTGATCCATCGCAATCGCGCGTTTTTAGTCAGGAAGCTAGCCATCACCAGCGCAAAAATCACCAACAGCGCCACTATTTTTGGCCAGCTGATATCGCTGCCTGTCTGGGCAGCTTGGGGTTCGGCGCCTGGCGCATAAATTTCATTGCCCATGGCAACATCCATCATCAGGCCGTTGATACTGAATTCCAGTGCCGCTGGTGGTTGGCCATTGCGAGGATCATACAAAATCGTGAATGGGCGGGTGACATCAATTTCAACCGGCAAAACTATAGCGCCAGCGTAGGCGGCCTGCTTGGCGATTTTGCCTTCCAGTGCACTGCCTGCGTATACGAAGCGTCGGCGTGGCATTTCAAAGTCGATGCCATCCTGCCGTAACGCAAGTCGTTCCTGCCGGAAGGGATCCGAGGCATCGCCGCCAATACCCACCAGCACCAGTTGGCCCGCATCAAACCGATTACTGGCATCACGTTCTGCCCGCGAAAAATCTTCGGCGCCCAACAACAATTGCCCCAAGGTTTCATTGTTGCCCATATAGGCAAACGACAGTGCCAGAACGGTGGCATCGGGCAGATTAACGTCCAGCTCAAGCACATGCTGTTGTGTTTTTAAATCGTCCCAACTCAGAGGTTCCAAATGCAGGCGCAGATTGGCACTGGAATCTTGCCCGGCGGCGATGCCGCTGTCTGGCAGATAGAACTGTGCCACGCGCCGCGCCGCATTGTAGATGCCGCGTGTGGTTGCCCAGCTGGTAATGGTGGCTCTTGAAACACCGTCAACATCTCGACCCACGCGGAATTCATCCGTCAGGGCTTTACGGCGGAACTGTTCCTGAAATCCGCGTGAAGACAAAAAGTCGCCGCGGCTACCGCGGAATGACTCGTTGTAGTCGAGCACTTTGATGGCGGTGACAGTCGCTTGGGTATCCAGTGCAACCAGCACTTCGATGGGCGCGCTGAATCCAATTTCCAGCGGGGGGAAGTCAGAGGTCTGAAACAGGTAACCAATAATCCCGGTTTCGCCGGTGTCAGTCAGCGGGCCATAGGCCGTAAACACCGGTGGTTCGCCGGCCTTCTCGCTGAAACTTGTGGCGTTTGGCATCAACTGCTTCAGCAGTTCAGGCGTGACATTCCGGTTAAAGGGGGTTTGAGCCTGTGCTGTTTGAACGAGCGCCAAATACAACAGGATGACAGGCAAAAACAGCGCCCATACCACAGTTTTGTTGGCACGCCATACGGATGCCCTGAATGACCTGACTTGCATAATTATTATTATTTCCTTAAACGTCAGGCTGACTTATGCAGTAAAAAACACACTGCGCGCCAGCCATAAGGTGTAAAGCACATAACAGCTCAATAAAAATATGCCCTTGCTGCGCGTGATCAGGCCATGTTTACCGCCACGGCCATAACCGATCACGAACAAAGACACGGTTAATGCCAACATCACGGCGACGTCACGCGTCAGTACTTCGTGACCTACCTCTAGGGGATGTATAAGACCGGCAATACCGACCACCGCCAAGGTATTAAAAATGTTTGAACCCAGAATGTTGCCCACCACCATGTCATGTTCGCCTTTACGCGCGGCGATCACAGATGACGCGAGTTCGGGCAGCGAGGTGCCTATGGCAATGATAGTGAGGCCAATGATCAGGTCACTGACGCCAAGGCTCTGTGCGACTTCAACGGCGCCCCATACCAGTAGACGAGAGCTGGCAATCAACAGCACCAGACCGATGATCAGCCAGATAACCGCAAAACGCAGCGGCATCGGATTGGCCAGATCCAGTTCAACTTCTTGAGCGAGTGTGTCTGGGATGATATTGCGCTGATCACGCATGCCTTGATAAATGGTCCAGCCCATCAACGCTTAAAACACCAGCAACAGGATGATGGCGTCAGAGCGACTCAGGAAGTCGTCGACCAGCAGGAACGCAGCAATAAAAGAGACCAGAGTCAGCAAGGGCAGGGTGTGTCTGAGTACCTGCGAGTCCACTGCAATAGGGGCTACCAGCGCCGTAATACCCAGAATCAACGCAATATTGGTGATGTTTGAACCATAGGCATTGCCCAAGGCAATGCCCGGGTTGCCTTCCAGAGAGGCAAACGCCGACACCACCAACTCGGGGGCAGAGGTGCCAAAACCAATAATGACAATACCGATCAGCAGCGGGGGGATGCAGAAATGTTTGGCCGTGCACGCGGCACCATCAACAAAGCGATCGGCACTCCAGACCAGTACAACCAGTCCGACAA
>JAUSPW010000013.1 GCA_030652635.1 Pseudohongiella sp.
TTGCCGACACCAATGCATTTGTGATGATTACTGCGCCCAATGATGAGTTGGGGCGTTGGATGTATATGCAGATTCAGGATGTGCTGGGGGATGTCAGGGTGCGCGCTGATATTGAAATTGGTGAGCAGGCTTCTGTTCGTCTGGTGTTACCTCAGAGTTAGTAACTACGCAATAACAGGATCAGGCAGTCGATATGAAAACAACAATAATAAAACTGTGGCAAGGCTTGTGGGTCTCGCACGACAAGACCAAGGATAGTTTAAGAATCATTCCCGGTGCCCGAGAGCCGAGGGGCAACCCATCCTATTCCAGAGCACAGCTGATTGGCTTGCTGCTTGGACCTTCATTGTTTTTATTGACGACTCTGTTTTTTTCGCCGGAAGGGCTTAGTGATCAAGGCAAAATTGTGCTGGGCATTACCCTGTGGATAGCCACGTGGTGGATAACCGAAGCCATCCCGATTCCGGCAACCTCATTGTTACCCATTCTGCTGTTGCCGGTGACTGGCGTGCTGGACAACGCCTCGGTTACGTCAGCCTATGGTGATGACATTATTTACCTGTTTCTGGGTGGCTTTTTTATCGCCACTGCCATGGAAAAATGGAATCTGCACAAACGTATTGCACTGGCTATCATTGCGTTTATCGGCACCAGTACCCAACGAATTTTGCTCGGCTTTATGCTGGCCACCGGCTTTTTATCTATGTGGGTGTCCAATACCGCCGCCGTGATGATGATGGTGCCTATGGCGCTGGCGATTACCAATCAAGTCGCCAATTCACTCAAAGGTCAGGCCGGTGAAGAGCATGTGCCATCGTTTGAGAAAGCACTGTTGTTTGGTGTGGGGTATGGCGGCACCATCGGGGGGTTGGGAACACTGATTGGCACTCCCCCCAACATCATTCTTGCATCTCAGGTTGAGCTGTTGTTCGGGGTCAATATCAGCTTTGCTGGCTGGATGTTGATTGGCGCTCCGCTGGTATTGGTGATGTTGATTGTCACCTGGTTTTACCTGGGACACGTGGCTTTTCCGGCAAAAATTGACAATCTGCCCGGTGGCCGCCACATGATTCAGCGTCAACGCGATTCGTTGGGTGTTATCGGCTACGAAGAAAAGGTGGTGGCATCGGTCTTTGTTGCCGCAGCCTTTATGTGGATCACGCGAGGGATTGTTGATGATTATCTCCCCGAACTGCGTGATGGCATGATTGCGATTGCGGCCGCTGTCTTGTTATTTGTTTTCCCGTCAAAGACACCGGGACAAACGCGGGTGCTGGACTGGAAAGATTCCAAAGAAATTCCCTGGGGAATTCTGCTGTTGTTTGGCGGTGGATTGGCGATTGCAGCCGCGTTCCGGGCGTCCGGTTTGTCTACCTGGATGGGAAATCAGCTGACAGTTTTTGACGGTTTCCACCTAATCGTGATGATTGCTGGCGCCACACTGCTGATCCTGTTTCTGACAGAAATTACCTCCAATACCGCCACTGCGACCATGATTCTGCCGGTCGTGGCGGCCCTTGCATTGGCGCTTGAAGTCCATCCCTATGCCTTGATGATTCCTTGTGCGATGGCGGCCAATTGTGCGTTTATGTTGCCGGTTGGAACGCCGCCCAATGCCATTATTTTTGCGACGGAGAAACTCAAGATTACCGAGATGATGAAAGTGGGTTTCCTGCTGAATCTGATCGCAGCGGCTCTGATCACCTTGCTGGTGTATTTTGTAGTGCCGGTCATCTGGGGAATTGATCTGAATTCTGTGCCGCCAGAATTTTTGCCAAGCAACTGAGTCAAGGTTCATCAATTTGTAATAAAGCACTGCTAAGCTTTCATCAACTCGACAGATAAGCCTCAATTGATTGGGGTGTGTTCGGAGGGTTGAAAGTGTTTTACTGATTGTTCTTTTTTGATAGTAGTGGTTTCTCCCCATTCAGGCCGGCTCATGTTCATCCCCCCGAACATCAGCCGGCTTTTTTTATCCCCCGGTTTTTTCCCTTCGGCTGACTGAGTGATTTATAGTGTGATTGAGGTGTTGCTACCCCCGATTCAAGGGGTATAAGTAATGATCCAGAGGAGATAGCCTGTGACTGAATCAATTAAACCGTCAGACAACTGGCATACCTTGTATACAGGTGATGGAGTAAAACAGGTGCAATACGGACTGATAGTTGAAGACCTGCCGGATGCCCGGGAGTGGTTGATCGCCGCCATGGGTGAGGCGTTTCCCGGTGTTACTATCGCAACGGCCGCCTCGCTGGCAGACGCGCGATCCGCGATAAACACGCAATTGCCACAAATCGCGTTGATTGATATCGGGCTGCCCGACGGATCCGGTATTGATCTGATTAACGAATTAAATCTGACCCACCGCGAAGTGATGTCTATTGTGACCAGCGTGTTCGATGATGATACACACTTGTTTGCGGCGCTGGGTGCGGGCGCATCCGGGTATCTGCTGAAGGATCAAAGCCGGGACGAGCTGACTGACATGTTAAAACGCATCGTTGAGGGGCAGCCGCCACTGTCCCCGGCGATCGCGCGGCGCTTGTTGGGCTTTTTTGGTCCCCGTCAATTGACCGCGACAACACCTGAGCCCGCACCTGATGCCCAGGATGAAGAAGGTATAACACTGACGACGCGAGAACAGGAAGTATTGGGTTTGATTGCCAAAGGTTACACCACGCCGAAAGTAGGTGAGTTGTTGAATATCACAAAAAACACCGCCGCTGGGTACGTAAAATCCATTTATCGCAAGTTGAATATTTCCAGTCGGGCGGAAGCTGCCATGGAAGCGTCACGCCGCGGGTTTGTGTCGCCAGATGCTTTTTAGCGGAATGCTTTTTTCAGAGCTGCTTTTTAGAAAGTTGTTGCCTCGACTCCGGTAGCAGGCTCATTGAGTCGTAACGGCATTTGCACCGTAATGACCCGCGCGGCAGACTGTTCAAGATGCGCCCCCAATGCCCGCAAGCGTTTCCGCAGCAGTGGTGGTAGCGTAAATCGGGCATTGATGTCAGATTCAAGTCTCATCAGTAGCGTGTTTGTATCAGACAGGCTTGCGGAAAAATGGAGTGCCTGTGATGCTTTGTCGCGTAAACATTGGCCCAACAGCTCACGCAGCAACAGACGCAAACCCAGTACCCGGCGACTGTCACACGTCACGCCATCCACACTGGCATCAATCTCCCAGCTAAACTGTTTTTTAAGCGCCGCACTGCGGCTTTCATGTTCCGCCATGCTGTCTGCCAAGACGGCAAACAGCAGCTGTTCTGCGCTTAATACGCGACTGACAATATCGCGCAGATCTTGCAGCGCGCTGCGGGCAAGATCGCGCGCGGAGCCTTGTTCCGACTTGAATACCAAGGACAACAAACGCGCCCCCAAATCATCGTGCAGATCGCGATACACCAGTTCCCGCTCGGCAGCCACGCGGATTTCACGCTCCAGCTCCGCCTGTTGCTCAAACACCACGCTGATCTCACGCTCGGCTTGTTGCAGACGTAATTGCAGTTGTTGGTTTAACTGACTGAGATCGCTTTTAGCGTTTAATAACGACCGTATGCCCTGCCAGGCAATGATGATCATCATCAGCGGTTGTGTGATGTAGGATACAAACATATCCCAGCGCCAGCGTTCGATGCTGCCGCTCAGCGCCAATGAAACGTCATGAGCAGCCGCCAGCAACATCACCAGCAGGCCAGCAACGATGCTGTAAACCTCACTGTTACGCAGCGCGGGCCGCGCCAACAGTTGCACGATCAACACCACAAATAATAGCTGTGCCAGCAATTGTCCTGCGCTGCCTGTGACGACCACTTGTTGGTCGGGCGTCATAATAAGCAGGGCGGCGTGCAGCACTGGCAGCACTACCAGCCATTTGAGCCGGTTAAGTGGTACATTCAGGTAGTAGGTATAAATGAACGCCAGTAGAAAAAACGCCCCACTGACGGTGCCCCAATGTGACACTCTAAGGAAATTGAACTCCGCCAGAGGAACGCTGGGCAACAGAATATACAACAAAGGCAGAGACCAGCTCAGGCTCATCATGCCGGTGAGCAGCCAATTGTTTTGCCGGTTTCTGAGCCATACAAACAAGCTCAGACAACCAATAAACAGCATGGCCAGCAAACTGATTTTGACCAGATCTATCTGAAGAAAATAGTTGAGATGATATCGGCGCTGAACGGCCTGTTCTGTGCCCAGAATAAACGGACTCATCACGCCAAAGTTCTGCTCGGAATAGAGCCGGAAGTACAGCATCTGCTCGCCGCCGGTCAGCAGTTGTTCGGGAATGCTCCATACAAACGGGCGGTTCCAGTTACGTTGCAGCACATCGCGCATGATCGGCCCCGCACTGCCAAGATAATGTTCGTCCAGCCAGATTTCGATATTCATCATATGACGCAAGATCAGCAGCTGATTCCACGCCTGTGGGTAAGCTGCCGGCAGTGGTACCCGATACCAGGCCTCACGGCTCTCTGCAGGATGCAACGGGTCGCCAGACCATGAGCGTGGCAGGGCAATATCGCGCCACAGAGATTCCGGTGCCAATGATGCATGACCAGTGAAATCGGCCTGCAACAGTTGGGCGTTGGTCACGAACTGCGTATTGCCTTGCCCGCTAGCGAGGGTGAACAGTACCCAGGATGCCAGCGACGCGAGCAAGGCTGTCACGAGGACAATCGGCAGCCATGTGTTTGCGCGCAGCGTTTTCCGCATCATGTGCCTATCATCCCGAACGAGTCAGCTGTCTCTTGGCTATCCAGTGGCAATGTGAACACCAACGTAGTGCCACGACTCGGGGGAGAGCCGAACGTCATGCTGCCTCCCAGCTCACGAATCCGGTTCTGCATATTCACCAGACCGCGTCCCGGGCGGGAATTGGATACCATCCCCACGCCATTATCGTTCACGGTGTAGGTGAGTTGAGCGTCGGCATTGATCGTCAACTCAACCATAACCCGACTGGCACATGCATGTTTGAACAGGTTACTGAACGCTTCACGCAAGGTTCTGCTGACCGCCGAGCTTTGTCGGGCGTTGACCAGGCAATCGGCGAGCCGTGCATCCTGCTGCCACTGCAAATC
>JAUSPW010000017.1 GCA_030652635.1 Pseudohongiella sp.
TCCGTTGACCGGCGCTGTGGAGTCCACCGCAACTACATTGCCGGAAATCATCCAGGAAATGCTGCTGACCACAAGCTCAGAACGGCAGGGGCGTCTGATCGACTCCGATCAGGCAGGATCAATGGAAGAAAAAAAGCGCAAAGGATACTTCTGAGATGTCGCACCAATCCGAACTTATCAGCACCGATATTACAGCCTATCTGGCACAACATGAACGCAAGGAGTTGCTACGTCTGCTCACCTGCGGCAGTGTTGACGATGGTAAAAGCACCCTGATCGGACGATTGCTGCACGACTCCAAAATGATCTATGAAGATCAGTTGGCGGCGATAACCAAAGACAGCATCAAATCCGGCACAACCGGCGGCAAAGTAGACCTTGCACTGCTGGTAGATGGCTTGCAGGCAGAGCGCGAACAAGGCATCACCATTGATGTGGCGTACCGCTACTTCTCTACTGCCAAGCGCAAATTTATTATTGCTGACACCCCCGGACACGAGCAGTACACCCGCAACATGGCGACCGGCGCGTCCACCTGTGATCTGGCAATTATTCTCATCGACGCCCGCCATGGCGTGCAGGTGCAGACACGTCGGCATAGCTTCATAACATCCTTGCTGGGTATCAAACATATTGTTGTGGCGATTAACAAAATGGATCTGGTGAGCTACAGCCAGGACGTGTTTGAAAAAATCAAAGCAGACTACATTGCCTTCAGTAAAAAACTGCGTAACGCGGAATTTCACTTTATACCGATGTCGGCCCTGGACGGTGACAACGTTGTGAATCGCAGCGAATTCATGTCCTGGTACGAAGGTCCGGCACTGATGTCCTTGCTGGAACACGTTGAAATCTCAGAAGATAGAAACTTCGATGACTTTCGCTACCCCGTGCAGTACGTCAATCGCCCCAATCTTAACTTCCGTGGTTTCTGCGGCACTGTGTCATCAGGTGTTGTCCGCAAAGGCGATGAAATTGCCGTGCTGCCTTCCGGCAAAAAAAGCCGCATCAAGTCTATCGTAACCTACGACGAAGAACTTGAAATGGCCTTTGCTGACATGGCCATCACATTGACACTGGAAGACGAAATCGATATCAGCCGTGGTGACATGATTGTGCACCGCGACAACAAACCCGTGATCGCTGAAGAGTTTGATGCCACGGTGGTCTGGATGACTGAGGCCGCATTACTGCCCGGCAAACTCTATGATTTTAAATTGGGCAGCAAAACTGTCAGCGGTCGTGTAACGGCCATGAAACACCGCATTGACGTTAATACTCTTGAGGAATTGCCAACACCCGGCTTGGAACTCAATGAAATTGGCTTGTGCGAAATCAGCGTAGATCAACCGGTTTGTATAGACAGTTACGAAAAAAATCGTAGCACGGGCGGGTTTATTGTCATTGACCGGCTGACCAACGTCACCGTCGGTGCAGGCATGATAAATCTCGAGATCGCCGCCGCTAAACGTCTGGTCAAACGCAGCAGCACTGTCCATGTAACCAAAGATGAGCGCTCTGCCCGCTACGGCCAAAAACCCGTAACGATCATGTTTATTGGTGTGTCGGGTTCAGGAAAATCAACATTGGCGCATGGTCTTGAGCGACGGCTGTTTGATATGGGCCGCGTCAGCACCGTGCTGGATGGCAAAGCCATGCGGTTGGGCATCAGCAAGGACCTGGCGCATGATGCAAGCGGGCGAGCTGAAAACCTGCGGCGCAGCGCGCACATTGCACGGCTGTTGAATGATTCCGGCTTGATATGCTGCGCGGCATTTGTCGCTCCAAACCCTGACTCGCGGGAGCACGCTCTCAGCGTCATCGGCAAGGACAATTGCGTGATCGTATACCTGAACCCGCCGATGGCGGTTTGTCAGCAACGTGATCCCAGCGGCATTTACGCTGCAGCAGAAGCCACCGGCTCAGCGGAAGTTCCGGGCATCACGTTTGCGTATCTAAAGCCCGAGCATGTTGATCTGGAACTGGATACAAACACGTTGACGGTCGAAGACTGTCTCGATCAGGTCATTGAACTGATGCAAGCCAAGAGCATCATCTCTGGCCGTTGATCAAGCGATCAGACCGGGTTAGGAATATCAATAAAGGTATGGCGAATACCAAAGCGCTGGGCAAGAAATTCGCCCAGTGCTTTCACGCCATAACGTTCGGTCGCATGGTGTCCCGCGGCAAAATAGTGCATGCCGTGCTCCTGGGCAACATGCACAGTCGGCTCGGAAATTTCTCCTGAGATGTAGGCATCAATACCCAATTTTGCCGCCTGCTCAATGTATTGCTGAGCAGCGCCGGTGCACCAAGCAACACGCCTTATCAGCCGGTTTTCGGCGTCAATGTGCATCGCGTTGCGACTGAGCGCGGTGCTGATACGATTGGCCAGCTCAGCACCGGTCAACGCCTCAGGCAAATCCGCTATCAATCCCATCACTTGATTATTCTGTTTCAACAACTCACCTGATGGCACCAAACCAAGTACGTGCGCCAGTTGTACGTTATTTCCGAACTCTGCATGCGCATCCAACGGCAAATGATAAGCCAGCAGACTGATATCGTTGTCCATCAACGTCTTGATGCGCTTGCGCTTCAGTCCGGTAATAACCGCGTCTTCACCACGCCAGAAGTAGCCATGATGCACCAGAATGGCATCCGCGTCCTGCTCGACCGCGGCATCTAGCAAGCGCTGACTGGCGGTAACACCACTGACCAGATGACGTATGACTTTCTTACCCTCGACCTGCAATCCATTAGGACAATAGTCGTTAAACTGATCCGGTTTTAACAAACGGTTAATTTCAATGATCAGTTCACGTAACTCAATATGCATTGCGCCTTTCCTCAATTTACTGGCTTTTGCTATTTGCCTTCACTTAATCGATAAATCTTCGCATAATGCCGCGAGTATCAGTGATGTCTGATGCTATCGCAAGTTAGCAGACATTCAGGCACGTTCGCCCCAAGTACTCGCAACCAGGTCTGACCGATTTATTCATGAAAAAAATTCTGCAATTCATAGGCTGGCCCGTGATCAGCGGCGTTCTGCTGGCACTGGTGCTTATGCAGTATCAACAAATGCAGCAAGTACGCCGTTTATTGGATGAGCGCGCAGACAGCCCAAGATCAACCATGGCAATGCAGTCCACCGACCAGCTATCGACGCAGTCGTTTGCTGATGCGATAAACCGGGCCGCCCCATCTGTTGTCAGCATTCATTCGACGATCAGAGAGCAGATTCAGTTACCGCCTGCTGAGGAAATCCCAGCCGCGCTGCGCGATCTGTTGCAGAACATTCCCGCCGAGCGACTCTGGGAAAGCCTGGGCTCTGGCGTGGCAGTCAGCAATCAAGGGCATATCCTGACAGCGCTACATGTCATTGAAGGGGCTGAAGATATCGAAGTCCATTTTTATAATGCCCAGCAGGCCAGCGTCACTGCCAGCGCAACACTGATCGGGTCCGACCCAAGCACTGATCTTGCGCTGTTAAAAGTGGAAAGTGGCATGTTACCTCCCGCCGTCCCGATAGGCTCATCCGACAACGTCAGGGTCGGCGATGCCGTGTTGACGATTGGTTATCCGCGCAGGGACCTGATGACTCAGAAGTCCGTTTCCAGCGGCATTGTCAGTGCACTTGGCATACCACGCGATGGCTTACCCATTGTTGAGTACATTCAAACGGATGCCGCCATGAATTACGGCAACTCCGGTGGTGCGCTGATCAATACCCAGGGCGAACTGATTGGCATCAACTCCTTTATATATTCCGAGTCTGGCAATTCAGATGGTATAGGTTTTGCCGTACCCGTTAATAAAGCCATGATTGTGGTAGAGCAATTGATTGCCCAGGGAGAGGTCACACCTGGCTATTTAGGTGTCATTACCGGCGAAATGTTAACGGCTGAATCCAGCACCAGTTTTTTTGGAACACCGGATATTGATGGGCTGCTGATCGAACAGGTAACCTCAGGCAGCCCCGCAGAAGTTGCAGGTGTGCGTGCCGGGGATGTGATGACAGCAATTGACGGCAATGCCATTCGCAGTGTGATCAGCGCAATAGAACAAATCAATCGCAAAGCACCGGGGCAAACGGTGGATCTGAGAATCTTCCGCAGTGGTAATTATCAGACAATTTCTGTTGTGCTGGGCACTGGCACGGCTCAGTACCGAACCCAGCTACAAGAAGACTGAATCTAAAATACAGTGCGGTTCAAGCTTTACCGGGTGTGTGGCGACCAGGTATTCGCCAGGCAGCCGACAAGGCGTGCGCTTGTAAATGCTCATTCATTGCCAACGTTTCAGCCACAGGCGCCAATGCTGCAGCACCCGCTGGCGAGCAGTTAATGATCGAACTGCGCTTCTGGAAATCGTATACACCCAAGGGTGAGAAAAACCGTGCCGTGCCCGAGGTTGGTAACACGTGACAAGGTCCTGCGCAGTAGTCACCCAATGCCTCAGGAGTATGCCTGCCCATAAAAATTGCACCCGCATGCCGCACGCCAGGCAGCCAGGATTGAGGATCCTCTACCGACAGCTCAAGGTGCTCAGGCGCAATCAGGTTACAAATTCGCAGCGCCTCAGTTTTATCAGCCGCAAATATCAACGCACCACGTTCGCTGAGGGAGGTGCGAATAATAGCCTCGCGACTCATCTGAGGTAGCAGTTGATTGATACTGTTCTGAACGGCATCCAGAAACGCACGATCGGTGCTGATCAAAATAGACTGCGCCTGCTCATCATGCTCAGCCTGTGAAAACAGATCCATGGCTATCCAGTCAGGATCGGTTTTTCCATCGCAAACTATCGTGAGCTCTGATGGACCCGCCACCATGTCGATACCGACCTCACCAAACACCTGCTTCTTGGCAGCCGCCACGTACACGTTTCCAGGTCCGGTGATTTTATCCACGCGTGGAATGGATTGCGTACCAAACGCAAGGGCAGCGATGGCTTGCGCGCCACCAATAGTAAACAGCCTATCGATGCCAGCGACGGCTGCCGCCGCAAATATCAGACGACCGGCACCGCCGGCATCTTCACCATAAGGCGTAGGCACAACGGCAATAACTTCGTCTACGCCGGCAACACGCGCAGGAATCGCGTTCATCAAAACTGATGATGGATAATTGGCTTTACCACCTGGCACATACAGTCCCACACGCTCAAGCGCAATCACGTGTTGACCATACACAGAACCATCCGCCTCTTCATATTGCCAGGAAGGCTGCAACTGCCGTTCGTGATAGATCCGAATACGGTCAGCAGCTTTTAACAACGCATCCCGCTGCTCGGCACTCAGACTGTCCAGCGAGGCCTGCATCTGGTCTTTGCTGACTTCCAGCTCAGACATGCTGCTCACATCACGACGATCAAAACGTCGGGTGTACTCAAGCACCGCGTCATCACCACGTTCGCGAACATCTGCAAGAATATCTGAAACCACCCGATTGAGTTTTTCGTCTTCAATCATTCGTCGATCAAGCAGCACAGCCAGTTCACTGTCAAAACTCTCGGAATCCGACTGCATGCGCCGGATTAAAATTTGCCCGGTCATGACTCACCTCGACTTGCCACTGCCTCACCCAGTTTTTCCAACAACTGACTGACGGCCTGGTGTTTCATTTTCATTGATGCTTTGTTCACGATGACACGGGAGCTGATGTGCGCAATGATTTCGAGCGGCTCCAGTCCGTTGGCACGCAAGGTATTCCCACTGTCAACGATATCGACAATCCAGTCAGCAAGCCCCATGGACGGCGCAAGCTCCAAGGCTCCATTCAATTTGATGATATCTGTCTGTAGACCCTGTTCAGCGAAATAGCGACGCGCTATGTTGACAAACTTGCTGGCCACTTTGACACGGCCGCGTGGAGCCTCGGCGCCTACCGGAGCAGCTGTCATCAGTCGGCAGCGGGCAATCCCCAGATCCAGCGGCTCATAAAATGCATCTTCACCGTATTCCATCAACAGATCCTTACCGACAACGCCCAGATCTGCACTGCCAAACTCGACATAAGTAGGCACATCGGACCCGCGCACAATCATGATGCGCAGCCCCGGAATATTGGTGTCAAATATCAATTTGCGGCTTTTGCTGTGATCTTCAAGCAGATGGATGCCGGTATCTGCCAGCAACGGCAATACTTCTTCCAATATCCGACCTTTGGTCAGCGCCATTACAATCGGCTGGCCTGTCATGTCCATCATGCTGTTATTTCCTTGCGTAGAATCCTGTCTCAGGAGTGAATTCTGCGAATGATCGCGCCAAGCGACTGCATTTTTTCTTCAATACACTCGTAACCGCGGTCGATATGGTAAATACGGTCAATCAGGGTTTCGTTGTCACCCACCAGCCCGGCGATGACCAGACTGGCAGACGCCCGCAGATCGGTCGCCATAACTGGAGCACCCTTTAACACGGGAACACCTGTCACAATGACGGTATTGCCCTGCACCACCATATTGGCACCCATGCGGTTCATTTCCTGCACATGCATAAAGCGGTTTTCAAACACCGTTTCAATGATGGAACCTGTCCCTGTTGCGATGGCATTTAATGCTGTGAACTGCGCCTGCATATCGGTAGGAAATGCAGGATATGGTGCTGTACGCACGGAGACCGCCTTTGGACGACGACCATGCATATCCAATTCGATCCAGTCTTCGCCAACGCTGATGTCCGCGCCGGCTTCCTGCAATTTGCTTAAAACGGCATCCAAGGTATCCGGGCGGGTATCTTTACACTTGATCCGTCCGCGCGTTGCCGCGGCAGCAATCAGGTAGGTGCCCGTTTCAATACGGTCTGGCATCACCGCGTAACTGCAGCCATGCAAGCGATCCTTGCCATTGATCACGATGGTATCAGTTCCTGCGCCTTTGATATCGGCGCCCATCGCAATAAGGCAATTTGCCAGGTCCACCACTTCCGGTTCACGGGCTGCGTTTTCAATCACGGTCTGGCCAATTGCCAAGGTAGCCGCCATCAAAATATTTTCCGTTCCAGTGACGGTACACATATCCATAAATATGTGACAACCCTTCAATCGACCATCAACAGATGCCTTTATGTAACCATCTTCCACAACAATGTCAGCACCCATTTTCTGTAATGCCGAAATATGCAGATTCACGGGCCGACTGCCGATGGCGCAACCACCGGGCAACGCAACTTCCGCTTTTCCAAAATGCGCCAGCAATGGACCAAGCACCAGAATGGATGCGCGCATGGTTTTCACCAGATCGTATGGCGCGCTGCAATGTTTGATCGACGAACTGCTGATATCAACATTGAGTTTTGCATCTACAACATGCTCGATGCCCATGCACCCCAGCAACTCCAACATCGTTGTGATGTCATACAAATGCGGCAGATTGCGCACTTGCACAGTATCGGTTGTTAACAAGGTTGCAGCGAGTATCGGGAGTGCCGAGTTTTTTGCACCGGCAATCCGAATCTCGCCACTCAGCCTGATTCCGCCCTGTATTAAAAGCTTGTCCATGTTTTTTCCTGATAATACCTGCGGGTGACGCCACGTCTTGAGCGTGAACGCGGTTGAATTAACACTGGCAACACGACTGACAACTCAGCTGGCTGCTTCCTCTGGGGTTTGCAACTTCATGCTGACGGCATGAATCGCGCCAGAGGCGATGTGTTCGTTCAAGTATTGATAAATCAACTGTTGGCGCTTTACAGCGCCCAGCCCCGCAAACACAGAGCCGACGGCGGCAAGCTGGAACTTGCCGCCACCGCCGTCAACATTGATTTCACAGCCGGGTAACTGGGCTGACAACAGTTCTTTTATATCTTGGGCATCTATGCTCATTTAACGGTCTGACTCCAGCTATACATGGACAATGGCGACTTACTGCCAGGCTGCAATCACCTGATCAATATCGTTATTGTTTCGGGTCATCAGTGCTGCAAACTGAGTGTGGTACTGGCGGCGCAAATTGATTCCACCCACAAAAATATTGCGTAATTTCCACTCATTGTCTGCGTTTCTGAACAACGCGTACTGCAGTTCTATGCGGGCGCCCTCTGACACAATCTGCATACGCACATTGGTGCCAGTTGTGGGATTTGCCGGTTCCTCTGCCGCAGGCAGGAAGTTCAACTGCTGACCGCCATATTCCACCAATGCAGACCCATAAAATCGTGTCAATGTAGAACGCAGCTTCTCGCCAAACGCCAGAATCTGTTCTTCCGTTGCCTGCTCGGAAAAGCGCGCCATCACGCCAACAGCCACTTCGCGGAAATCAACAAATTTGGCTACTTCTGCTTCAACGCCTGCGTAATAACGGTCTTTATCGGAATCAAAATAAGGACGTAATTCCTGTACTGTCTGCAGCAGCTGATTGACCGATTGTTCAGCAGCTTCGACGGCACTCAACCCTGCTGCCGAACCACTGGTTTGAGCCAGCGTCAGAGAAGACAACAAGAGTGCAAAACCCATAAATCCAATCTTAAAAATTGACTTCATAACAAATACCTCAACTCGGGTAATGATCGCGACGCAGTGTACCTTAATTAGGCATACCAATAAATTACTGTTTACAGTCACAAGTATGGCGATTTGCAGATGAATGACGGCTGAATTCTTACGAACGCCTTGACGCAAGCAGAGGCAGCGTATTTTTTATGCTGCGCGCGACTGTACGCTTGGGCATAATAGCGGCTGTTTCCCGGTTTCAGCACTGGCAGGATTAGCAGGTTATGGATAGAAGTCAGCAACTTATCGCCAGTGCCCAGCGCACCATTCGAATAGAGCATGATGCGATTGGTTCGCTGAGTTCGCGTATCGACAGCAGCTTTGTCAAAGCCTGCCAACTCCTTCTCGATTGTGAGAGCCGAATCATTGTGACTGGCATGGGCAAATCTGGCCACATCGCCCGCAAGATAGCAGCCACTTTGTCCAGCACCGGCAGTCCCGCAATTTTTGTCCATCCCGCAGAGGCCAGCCATGGCGATTTGGGCATGATCACCCACAAAGACGTGGTGCTTGCCCTGTCCAACTCTGGCACAACCGAGGAAATTTTAACCATACTGCCCTTGTTCAAACGCAAGGGGGTCCCGCTCATTTGTATGACCGGTAATGCTGACTCAATACTTGCGCGCAGCGCAGATGTGCACATTGACGCCAGTGTTGTGGAAGAAGCCTGTCCGCTGGGCCAGGCACCCACGGCCAGCACAACCGTGGCTCTGGTGTTGGGTGATGCACTTGCCATGGCCATGCTGGAAGCAAAGGGTTTTACGCACGAAGACTTTGCGTTTTCACATCCGGGTGGTCGCCTGGGTCGTCGCTTGCTTTTGAAAGTAAAAGATATCATGCACAGCGGGCAACGCGTGCCCCGCGTGAATTCAGATATACTGCTGAAAGACGCCTTGTATGAAATCAGCAGTAAAGGCCTTGGAATGACAACCGTGATTGCCGAAGATGGCTCGTTGGCCGGTGTTTTTACGGATGGAGATTTACGACGTGCACTGGATGCTGGCTGTAATATTCTGGAAACCCGGATTCACGAAGTGATGTCACGACACAGTAAAACCATCAAAGATCAGGCGCTGGCAACAGAAGCGGCGCGAATGATGGAAGAGAACCGCATTTATACACTTGTTGTTGTTGATGCGGACAACCAGCTCAGCGGAATAATCCGCATGCATGACCTGTTACAAGCCAATGTGATCTGACAACATGACGCAATTTCTGGAAGCATTCGAACCCCTGCGGTTTTATCAACAGGCCGACTCTGTCAAACAATCTGCAGCAAAGGTACGCCTGCTGGTGCTTGACGTTGATGGCGTGCTTACCGATGGCCAACTGTATTTCAGTGAACATGGCGAGTCCTTGAAGGCATTCAACACCCTGGATGGCCAAGGCATCAAATCACTGCAAAAACAAGGCATTCAGGTCTGTATCATCAGTGGCCGACAATCTGCTGCGTTGACATTGCGCGCACAGGCACTTGGAATCTCTCTGATTGCCCAAGGCCGCGAAGACAAAATGGTCGCGATGCTGGAGCTGCTGGCGGGTCAATCCATTGAGTTGAGCGAAATCGCCTACATTGGAGATGATCTGCCTGATCTGCTGGTGATGCGACATATCGGATTACCCATAGCCGTACCGGATGCCCACTTTGAAGTCCACCGCAGTGCGCATGCCTGCACTAGCCGACGCGGAGGCCATGGCGCCGTGCGCGATGTGTGTGACTTTTTATTGATCAGTCACCAGCGTTATCAAGCGGCAATTTCCATTTATACAGACAGCGGGAGTATCACCTAGTGCAGGTTCGTGTACCCAGTAGACGCTGGATCCTTGCCCTTGGCCCGGCGGCGCTGACCATCTGGTTATTGATCGGACAGGATGACAGCATCCCGCCGGAAACCGATGACATCGCACAACAACTGCCATTGGCAGCGCAATATGAAGGTTTTGGCCGCGGCATCAGCAGCGTCATCTACGCCGAAAACGGTTTACAGGCATATACCTTGAATGCCAGCGAACAGAGGCAGTTTCCCAATCAATTGACTGAGCTTGATCTGCCTCACCTGCAGATGTACGACGGGTTCAGTGAACGCTGGAATATATCAGCCGCTTCAGGCAGAATTCGGGCCTCGTCGGGTGGTGAGATACTGCAATTGGATCTTCAGGATGACGTTCAGATTACGCACCTGGTTTCTCAGAACTCCGAAATACGCTTACTGACCGAATGGCTGAATATTGAACCGCCATCACAAACCTTGTTTACCAGCGCACAGGTACACGTCGTGGGAAGCGGGATCGAACAAACATCAGCGGGTATGTCTGCAGATTTATCTGCAAACCGACTGAATTTTAACTCCAATATCCAGGGCCGCTATTACCGTGCTATTGACCAAGCAAACTGAATCAAGCTGGCGGTTGCCACTGCGCACACTACTCGCGCTGGCGCTTGCCCTGCTGTTTGTCACACCATTGACAGCCGTGACGGCAGCTCAACTGTCCGACACCACGGAAGATATTGTTTACAGCGCTGATGGCGGCGGTAGTATTGAAACCATTGAAAACACCCGCACAACCACTCTGCGCGGAAACGTGCGTATTCAGCAAGGACTGATTGTCATTGTCGGAGATACCGCCCGTCTGGAGCAGGATACCGTCACCGGAGATCTGATACGGGTGACTGTTGAAGGCCAACCCGCCAGATTTACCCGCGAAGCTGCAATCAGTTCAGAAACCATCACGGGCAACAGCGCTCAGATCATTTATTACAATCAGGCAAACGCTAACGGGGCACCAGAATCGCTGCTTTCCGTTGTTGAGTTTGTTGGCAACGCGAGCTTCTTGCGAGGACGCACGGCGCTGCAATGTGTTGCAATCAAACATATTGTCGAGACGGGCGCGACCGATTCACCCGGGCCGTGCAGCGGCGTGCTGGCGCCACAACAATAATGGATACTCTGCGCGCGCATCATCTGGCCAAAAGCTACAAAGGCCGACAAGTTGTCCGGGATGTATCCTTGACGGTCAACAGTGGCCAGATTGTAGGCCTGCTTGGCCCCAATGGTGCCGGCAAGACCACCTGCTTTTACATGATTGTTGGACTGGTCAATGCCGATGCCGGACAGGTTCTGGTGAACGATATCGATATGACCCACTTGCCAATCTACGCGAGGGCACGTCTGGGTGTGGGCTATCTGCCGCAGGATTCATCCATCTTCCGCAACCTGAGTGTTGAGGACAATATCATGGCGATCCTGCAGACCCGCAAAGACCTAGATCTCACTCAGCGCAAACAGAAAATGGAAAGTCTGTTGACTGAATTTCATATCACACATATTCGCAGCAACAAAGGCATGAGCTTGTCCGGCGGCGAACGCAGGCGTACCGAAATTGCACGAGCACTGGCCAACGACCCGCACTTTATCCTGCTGGACGAACCCTTTGCCGGCGTTGACCCCATTTCAGTCAGCGACATCAAATCGATAATCGAACACCTGAGTGCCCGCGGCATTGGTGTGCTGCTGACCGATCATAACGTGAGGGAAACGCTCGACATCTGCGAAAAGGCGTACATCGTCAGCGAGGGTGGCATTATCGCTGAGGGCACCTCTGAGCAGATACTTGCCAACCAAAAGGTACGTGATGTCTATCTGGGCAAAAACTTCCAGATATAGACACGCGAGCACTGCTTTTTGATATTGCAAATGGCAGTGAACATCGGCATGATGATTGCTAGGATGATTACTAAATAGTGATTGTCCGTTCGGCAACGCACACTTGGCTTAACACAGAATTCAAGACACTATGATCGATCGACAGTTATGAAAATCTCGCTACAGCTCAAGCTAGGTCAGCAACTGACCATGACGCCACAGCTGCAGCAGGCAATTCGGCTTCTGCAACTGTCCACTCTGGATCTGCAACAGGAAATCCATCAAGCACTCGAATCCAATCCCATGCTGGAAGTGGATGAGAACTTTGATGCTGTCAGCACTGCCGACAACAATTTTGACAGCGAAGGCGGTGACTTTCTCGAAAAACAGGTCAGCGGCACCCAGGAAACTGATCAGCCCGAGTACGAACACGCTCAAGAGCTCTATCGGGAACTGCCCTCAACTGACAATTCTTATGAAAGCTCCGAAGACAGCTCAAGCTGGGACGAAAGCATCCCGGACCAGTTGCCAGTTGATACCAACTGGGATGACGTCTACCAGAACTCCTACTCTACCGGCAGTCCTTCACAAGATAACGACAACGATTTTGAATCTCGCGATTCAGCGTCAGAGTCATTACAAGATCATCTTTCCTGGCAGCTGAATCTGACCACCATGTCAGACACTGACAGATTGATTGCCATGGCGATTATTGATGCCGTTGACTCTGATGGTAGGCTGTCTGTTTCTTTGGAATCGATCACTGAAGGTCTTCAGGAACAGCTCGACATTGAGCTTGATGAAGTTGTTGCGGTCTTACACAGAATTCAACAGTTTGATCCGATTGGGGTGGCGTACCGCGACCTTTCCGAATGCCTGCTGATTCAGCTCAATCAAATTCCTCCGGAATTGAGCAACTCAACAATCAAAAATGCCCGTGTTTTGGTGAAAGACTATCTGCACCTGCTGGGTAATCGCGACTACGCACAGATTATTCGTCTCGCTCGAATGAAGGAAAATGACCTTAGAGATGCGATCAGCGTCATCGAAAAGCTCAATCCACGACCGGGATCGGATATTGCACCATCTTCAACAACGTATATTGTGCCTGATGTTATTGTCAGCAAAGATCAGCGCAGTGGTCGCTGGCGAGTTGAACTGAACCCGGAAACGGCTCCCAAACTACGCATCAATCCTGACTATGCTGCGCTGGTCAAGCGCTCGGAGAACAGCACCGAGAATAACTATCTCCGTGATAACCTTCAGGAAGCACGCTGGTTTTTGAAAAGCCTGCAAAGTCGCAATGAGACTCTGCTGAAAGTTGCCAGCCGGATTGTTGAGCATCAACAGGGATTCCTGGAGCATGGTGAGGAAGCCATGAAGCCCTTGGTCCTGCATGACATCGCGGAAGCTGTCGAGATGCATGAGTCAACCATTTCAAGGGTGACCACGCAAAAATACATGCATACCCCTCGTGGCATTTTTGAGCTCAAATATTTTTTCTCAAGCCACGTCAGCACTAATGCCGGGGGCGAATGTTCCTCAACCGCCATTCGGGCGTTGATCAAAAAACTGGTTACCGCAGAAAACACTAAAAAACCGCTGAGCGATAGCCGCATAGCGGAACTCCTGGATGAACAGGGTATCAATGTCGCACGTCGAACAATCGCAAAATACCGGGAGTCTTTAAACATACCTCCATCAAACGAGCGCAAACGACTGGTCTGATACACCCACTTTGATTGCCAGCGCCAGCCTTAGGTTCTAGAATAACCAGCTCTTAAAGACGGGATAAATCCATGCAACTGAGCAGCATTCTCGCCCCGGAACGGACACTTTGTAATCTGCCGGGCGTCAGCAAAAAGCGGTTTTTGACTACGATCAGCGAACATATTGCCAAAACAACCCCTGGCATGAGTGCCGATGCTATCTATACAGCATTGTTGGCACGCGAGCAGTTGGGGAGTACCGGTATCGGCAATGGGATAGGTATACCGCATTGTCGCGTCGCAGAATGCCAACGCACAACAGGCGCCTTGATCACGCTGAGCGAAGGCATTGATTTTGACGCGGTAGACTCGCAACAGGTCGATTTGCTGTTTGTGTTGATAGTACCTGTTGAGGAAACTGCGGAACACCTGAAGGTGCTGGGCGCACTTGCCCGCCTGTTCCATCAGGATGCATTCTGTCATGCCCTGCGAGCCTGCAAGAGCAATGACGAGCTTTATCGCACCGCCATTTACTTTGATGAAAAATCTGATTGATAAAACGGACTACATTTCGTGAGACTTCTGATTATCAGTGGCCGCTCTGGCTCCGGGAAAAGTACGGCACTGAACATGCTGGAAGATCACGGCTATTATTGTATTGATAACCTGCCCGCCAGTTTGTTGCCAGCCTTTGTTGAGCGTATCTCACGCGAAATCCCTGAACTTCCCAGAGTGGCAGTCAGCATCGACGCACGTAACCTGCCAGATGATTTAAAGAAGGTGCCCAGCATCATTGCAGACTTGCAGCATTCTACGCTGCATACCGAAATCATTTTTCTTGATGCCAGTGGTCCCACCCTGATCAAACGCTTCAGCGAAAGTCGACGCAAACATCCGCTTACCACCGAGACCATCGGGCTCAGGGAAGCCATTAATCGTGAGCGCGAACTGCTTGATCCCATTTCAGCGCTGGCCGGACTGTCTATCGATACCAGCACAATGTCTGTTCACCAATTGCGTGAAATTGTCCGCAATCGGGTTTTGGAAAAAAAGGACTCCTCACTGGCTCTGATGTTTGAATCATTCGGATTTAAAACCGGAGTGCCTGTGGATGCAGACTTTGTGTTTGATGTGCGTTGTTTGCCCAATCCATACTGGGATGACTCGTTAAAATCGCTCACCGGCATGGATAGTGCGGTCATTGACTTTTTGGGCGCACAGGAAGATGTCATTGCTATGCAGACAGACATTGCAGACTTTCTGGCTAAATGGCTGCCCCGTTTTGAAGCCAGCAACCGAAGCTACATGACCGTAGCGATTGGATGCACAGGCGGCCAGCACCGCTCCGTCTATCTGTGCGAACAACTTAAACAACAATTTTCCGGGCAA